>JAYTHL010000336.1:0-4134 GCA_043732605.1 Rhizobacter sp.
CATCTCGCCCTGGGCGTGGCGACGACGCCCTTGCACGCCGTGGTGCAGGGCGAAGGCAGCGCCCTGCGCATCGGCAAGGTCGCGTTTCGCGCCGAGCTCGCGCGCAGCGCGTCGCTGCGACGCGCGGTCGACAAGTACATCGCCGTGCTGATGGCGCAGCTCGCGACCTCGGCCGCGTGCGTGCGCTTCCATCAGATCGGGCCGCGCCTGGCGCGCTGGCTGCTGATGAGCAACGATCGCGCCCATGCCGACAGCTTCGAGATGACGCAAGCCTTCCTCGCCCACATGCTCGGCGTCCGGCGCGTCGGCGTCACCGCGGCCGCCAGCGCGCTGCAGCGGGCCGGGCTGATCGAGTACCACCGGGGCATGCTGACCGTGCTCGATCGCCACGGGCTCGAGCACGCCGCCTGCGACTGCTACGGCGAAGACCAGCGCACCTACGCGCAACAGTTCGACTAAATCGCGGCGCGGCGCGGCGCGATGTGCGCTAGCGTACAGACCCACTGGCGCGATCCGGCGAACACTTGGTGGTGTCGAACTATTCCGCCCTCTCGGTCGCTCCCGCCACGCCGGTGACCGGCGCGCTGCCGGCAGACCACTGGGACGCGCTGTTCGCCGCCGTGACGGTGACGCTGCGGGAGACGGCCACACGGCCGAGGTCGCAGGGCGGCCCGACCGAGTGGCCCTCCCGCGAAACGACGATCCTGGAGTGCGTTCGGCAGCTCGAGCTCCTGCACGAGGCCTTGCGCGGCGAGCGCGCTCTCGCCGATTGATCTCTGCGCGGGACATCGACGCTGCTGGAGGCGCTGCTCGCGCCGCCGCCCGTCGGCCCGCCCCCGGCGTCCCCGGCGGGGGCGGCTCAGTCCGTGCGTCCGCCGCCGGCGCTCAGCTCGGCCCAGCCGAGTTCCTGCACCAGCACGCGACAGGCGTCGTCGCCGATCACCTCGTCGCTGCGCAGCTGGAAGGCGCGGTCGCGGGCGACGGCGATCGCGCGGCGTCGCAGGGGGCCGCCCGGCACCTCGTCGATCGGCACGTCATGTCCCGGTCTGCCGTTGAGCTCGACGACGGCGAGCTGCAGGTTCGCATGCGCGAGGTTCGCGCTGCGCTCGGTCGCCGACGACTTGCCGCCGACGTTCTCGTAGATCGCCGTCGCGATGCCGGTCATCGACGGCAGGTAGTAGGCGCGGTGCAGGCAGCCCAAATTTCGCCAGCCTTGATCTGGCACCCGCGCTGACTTCGGGTTGCCAATTTCAGCAATCGGACCAGCCGCAGCCTCGCTCCTTTACAGTGGATCGGGAGAAGGACCGTTGCAAAGCCGTTTCCAGGCGATCGCCGCCAGGGTCACGTCTTGCAAGCCGACGCCGACCGATTTGTAGATCGCAATGTCGTCGTCGCCGCGTCGGCCGACCACAGCGCCGGTGACCAGGTCCGACAGCTGGACCACCTTGGTCCGCGGAAGAACCGACGTGTCGGCGAGGACGAGGTCGCCGGCTTCCTTCAGCGCCTGCTGCGCCCAATCGACGGCCACGATCGAGGCACGTTCGAGCGCTCGATCGTCGAGCTCGCGCGTGTCGGGAAGACTGGAGCCGATCGCGGCGACAAACGCGCCCGAGGGCAGCCGGTCGCCGTCGAAGAGCGGAATCCTGGAGCGCGACGCGGTGACGACGATGTCGGCGCCCGCCAGGGCTTCGTTCGCCGTGCAGGGCCGTACCGCCACGCCGCACTCGCGTTCGAGATCGCCGAAGACCGTCGGCGCCGCGAACGGATCGCAGACTCGAATCTCGCTGAGCTCGTAGGCGTCGGCCATCTGCCGTGCGTGCTCGCGGCCTTGGACTCCCGCGCCGAACAGCGCCATCGACCGGGCGCCGGGCCGCGCCAGATAGCGGCTGGCGATGACCGACGTCGCCGCGGTGCGCAGTCGCGTGATCGCTCCGGCATCGAGCGACGCCAAGGGCCGACCATCGGCGGCATCGAACAGGAGGATGACGAAATGGAACTGGCCGGCGATGGTGGTGTAGACCTTGGCGCCGACGAACCCCTGATCCGGCATGACGGCGCCGAGCGTCGAGAGCTTGACCCCGCCGGACTCCGTGCGGATGCGCTCCTGCATCGAGGCCCGACCCTCGCCGAAACTGCGGAAGGCCGCGAGCAACGCGTGTTGCGCTTCTCGCGGGCCGATCAGCTCGTCGACCTGCGCATCGTCGATGTGCCGCATTGCTGCAAGGTGACTGAGGTCAATCGAGCGTGATGGCGGACTTCGTGACCACCTCGCCCCAATGCTTGCGCATGTCGACCAGCCAGACGCCGGACTGCGGCTGCGTCAGGTTGGTCGCGGCGTAGTCGGCCTGGCGATTCAGCTCCTTGACCTCCGGCGTGTTCATGGCCAGGGCGACCTCGCGCGCCAGCAACTGCACGATCGCGTCGGGCGTGCCGGCAGGGGCGGCGAACACGTAGGCGAAGCTGGCGTTGAAGCCGGGATAGCCGCTCTCGGCGATGGTCGGCAGATCGGGCGCAGCCGACGATCGCGCAAGGCCCGACACCGCCAGGGCGCGCAGCTTTCCGGCCTTCGCTTGCGGCAGGATGCCGCTTCCGACGGCGAACACCGAATCGACCTGGCCGGCCATCACGTCGATGACTGAAGCGCCGGTGCCCTTGTAGGGGACGTGGGTCATGTTGATGCCCGCGGTGGCCAGGAAGGCCGCCATCGTCAGGTGGCTGGGCGAGCCGTTGCCGCCGGAGGCGTAGCTCATGTGCGTCGATTTCGCCAGCTTGACGAATTCCGCAACGTTGTTGGCCTTGACGTTGGGGTTCACGGCCAGCGCCTGGCTGTAGGTGACCGGAACCGAGATGATGGCCAGGTCCTTCGTCACGTCGAAAGGCATTTTCTTGTAGAGGGAAGGGTTGACCGTGAAGGTCGTGTCGAGCGCAAACAACAGCGTGTAGCCGTCGGCGGGCGCCTTGGCCACGAGATCGGCGCCGAGGTTGCCGCCGGCACCGGCGCGGTTGTCGATGATGAAGGTCTGCTTCAGCCGCTTCTCGATCTGTTGCGTGACGACTCGGGCAAAGGCATCGAGCGGGCCGGGCACCGTCGTCACGACGACGCGAACGGGCTTGTCCGGATAGGTTTGCGCCGATGCGATGGCGGCTGACAGCGCCATTGCAGCGGATACCGCGAGTTGGATGGAACGATTCATGTCGAAAACTCCTGTTGGAAGGTGAAGGCGTCGATGTGCAGATGGTCTGGGAGCGCCCCACGGGCCACGAATTCGTTCTTCGCCTCGTCGATCATCGCGGGCGATCCGCACAGGTAGATGCCGTGCTCGGAGAGATCAGGGAAGTCGGCGATCACGGCCTGCTGCACGTGTCCGCGGCGACCAGGCCACAAGGCATCCGCGCGCGAGAGCACGGGAACGTACTCGAACTCATAGAGCCGGCCTCGCCACGATCGGAACACGTCGTCCAGGTAGAGATCGGCTTCGGTCCGCATGCCCCAGTACAGCGACACTGGCGGGCAATCGTCGTCATCGAGCAGCGACTCGAGCATGCTCTTGATGGGCGCGATGCCGGTGCCGGTCGCCACCATCACGAGCGGCCGGTAGTCCGACTTGTGCAGGCCGAAGGCGCCGAGAGGGAGCTCGATCTCGAGAGCATCGCCCGGACGCATCGCCGAGAGTCGCTCTTCGGTGAACCGGCCTCCGGCAATGCGCCGCACATGGAAATCGACGATGCCGCCGGCGGGACACGACGCCATCGAGAAGCTGCGGTGCGTGCCGTCGGGAAGATGCACGTTCATGTACTGGCCCGGTCGCCATGCCGGCTCGGCCAGCCCGGGGATTTCGATCTTCAGGTGCAGCACCTCGGTCGTGACCGGCCGGACATCCTTGATCACGGCGGCGTGTCGCGCGGCCGGGGCAACGATCGCGAGAGCGCGTGCGGTGCTGATGACGAGGGGGCCCATGGCTCGGGCCTGGCACATCAGCGCGAAGCCTTGCTCGGATTCCGCGCAGCTCAACGCCATCGGCGGCTCGTCGTAGCGCACGTCGCCCTCGACCAGCCTGACGCGGCATGTGCCGCATGTGCCGAAGGTGCACTCATGGCGCAAGCTGACGCCTTGGCGCGTCGCCGCGTCGAGGA
>JAYTHL010000337.1:0-12959 GCA_043732605.1 Rhizobacter sp.
TAGTCCAACGGTCCATCCGGGGCGAAACGGCCAGAGAAGGTGTACGCCGTGTCCTTGCGCGCGCCGAGCGCTCCAGGCTGGTCCGCGTGGTAGCGGAAGACGCCTGCGTTCACCCGCACGGGTCCCAAGGTGTAGTTGCCACCGACCGAGTAGGAGTGATCCGCCAGGTGCGCGACGCGCGCGTCCGTGGCGAAGCCTGCGATGTTGAACGGGCCGCCGGCGTATGCGAGCGTCGCCGTCTTGGTGGTCCCGTTGGAGAAGTCGCCCGGGATCCCGCCGAACTGGTATTCCAGGCCCGCGACCAGCCCCATGTCGAAGGCCTTCTTCCACACCACGCCGTTGTCGATCCGCGTACCGGTGGCGCTGCCTGCGTAGAAGATGAGTTGCTTGAAGTTGTTGTTGTTGGTGTATCCGCCTTCTTCCGTCGAAGGCTTGGCCGGACCGTAGGGGTCGCCGTAGATCGCCGACGACGCGGGGTCGCGCGAGATCGCGTTCTGGCGCCCGAGCGTCAACTTGCCGAAGGTCGCGCTCTCGGCGCCGACCCACGCATCGCGATTGAACAGCACGTTCGCCGTGTCCAGGCTGCCGGTCTGACTCTCGAACTCGCTTTCAAGCCGGAAGATGACGTTCAGGCCGCTGTCACCCAGGGTCCGCGCGCCGGTGAGCCCCCAACGGTTGCCGCTGAACCACGACACGCGCGGCGTCGTCACGCTGTCGCCCTTCGCATCGGCGTGGTTGATGTGGACGTAGGTGACGTCGATCAGGCCGTACAGCGTGACGACGCCGCTCGGCCACGCGTAGCTGAGTCCTTCGCCCTGCTTGAAGCTCACACCCGCGAGCAGACCCGTCTTGGCGTCGGGTGACGGCGCCGCCGGCGCCGCTGCCGCCATCTGTTGCTGCTGCTGGACGCCGTTGAGCTTTTGCTCGAGGGCGTCGAGGCGAGCCTTCTGCGCGGCCGCGGCCTGCTTCTGAGCCGCGATCTCGGCCCTCAGGTCGGACAGTTCGTCGGCCCGGGCCGGCAGCGAGGCCAACCCCGCGGCCACCAAGGCGATATACAGCGCCGTGTTCTTCATGCGGTCTCCTCTTCGGCACGAGGCCGTATTTGTGATGTCGCCAAGAGCCCAAGCTCCTGCTCGGGGCGCAGTCTCGACAGCGAACCTTTCGCGGCGCTTTACTCTTGCCCCTCCTATGGAAAACACCGATCACTCCGTGGCCGCGAGCGTTGCCAATCCGCTTCAAATCCGTCTTGAACTCAGCGGTCTCCCATGCGCGTTCTGCTCGTCGAGGACAGTCTCAAGCTCGCCACCTGGCTCACCAAGGCGCTGAAGCAGCACGGCTTCACCGTCGACCTCGTGCACGACGGCGCCGAAGCCGATGCGCTCTTGCGCACGGAGACCTACGACGCCGTCATCCTCGACCTTGGACTGCCGTCGCTTGACGGCGCGTCGGTGCTGCAACGTCTGCGCGCGCGCGGCGTGGGCACGCCGGTGATCATCCTCACGGCACGCGGCGGGCTCGCGGACCGAGTCGATGGCCTGAACCTCGGCGCCGACGACTATCTCGCCAAGCCGTTCGCGCTGGCCGAACTCGAAGCGCGCCTGCATGCCCTCATCCGGCGCGCCCACGGCGTCAGCACGCCGACGGTCCGCTTGGGGCCGCTGGAGTACGAAAGCAGCGGCCGGCTCTTTCGCATCAACGGCCGTCGCCTCCAGCTGCGTCCCAAGGAGCATGCGGTGCTCGAGGTGCTGCTGATGCGCATGGGCAAGGTGGTGAGCAAGGCGCTCCTGCACGAGCGTGTCTTCTCGCTGGAAACCTCGACCGGACAGGACGTCGTCGAGATCTACATCCATCGATTGAGAAAGCAGTTCGTCGAGACCGGCGTATCGATCGTGACGCTGCGCGGCCTCGGCTATGTCCTCGAAGCCACCTGACAGCCTGCGGCAACAGCTGCTGCTCTGGCTGTTGGTTCCGCTCATCGCGCTGCTCATCGCCGACGCGTGGTTCAGCAACCGCGTCGCGGTACAGACCGCCGACCAGGCCTTCGACCGTCTGCTCCTCGCCTCCGCCGAAGCCATCGCCGACGACATCGACGTGCACGAGGGCCAGCTTGTCGTCGACCTGCCCTACGCTGCCCTGCAGCTTCTGGAGTCCAACATCCAGGAGCGGATTTTCTACCGCGTCATCAATCCCGAAGGCAAGACGGTCACCGGGTACGACGACCTGCCTCTCCCCGAAAGTCGCCCCTTGCCCAGCCAGGAATGGACGCCTTATTCAGCACGCTACCTGGGCGAGGAAATCTATCTCGTCGCCCTGAACAAGCAGCTCTACGGGACTGGTTTGACCGCACCGGTCATCGTGATCGTCGCGGAAACGGGCGAGGCGCGCCATGCCCTGTCGACGCAAATCCTCCTGCAAGGCGTCGCCCGACAGACGGGCCTCATCATCGTCGCCGGCCTGCTCGTCTGGTTTGGCCTGCATCGCGGATTGAAGCCGCTCCGGCTGCTTCGCGACAGCCTGCTGGCGCGCACGCCGAACGACCTTCGCCCCATCGATCCTTCCGGCGTCCAGGTCGAAGTTCGGCCCTTGATCGACGCCATGAACGAGCACACGGCGCGGATCGGCCGGCTCCTGGCCAGCCGGCAGCGTTTCGTGGTCGACGCATCGCATCAGATGAGGACGCCGCTGGCGGAGATTCGCACGCAGATCGAATACGTGCTGCGCCAGAAGCGACCAGATCTGCTCTTGTTGACGCTCGAGGAAGTCCACGCCGACATCGATCGTCTCTCACGTCTCATTGCCCAGCTCCTGCTGCAGGCACGGTCGGAACCTGACGCCTATCCCGACCATCGCCTGCTACCGGTGGACCTTGCGGCAGTGGCACGGTCCACCTCGCTCGACCTTGCACCTGCCGCCAGGAAGAAGAACATCGACCTCAGCTTCGATGCGAGCGGGTCATGTGTCTGTCGCGGCAGCGAGCTGCTGCTTCACGAGCTGGTCGCGAATCTCGTCGACAACGCGATCTCGCATGGCCGGATCAGCGGCACCGTCGACGTCCGGGTGAGGCGAGCCGGCGATCGGGTGATCCTCGAGGTGGAGGACGACGGGCCCGGCATCCCGTTCTCGGAACGAGAGAAGGCATTCGAACGGTTCTATCGCTTGCCAAATGCAGCATCCGGCGGCTCCGGGCTGGGGCTGTCGATCGTTCGGGACATCTGCACGACGCATCTCGCTCGTGTCCACCTGGATGATTCGCGAACAGGCCGCGGACTCTGCGTCCGCGTCGATTTCGCGGCAGCGACAGAGATCCTCGATCCGGCTCCGGCTACTTGACGACGACGGTCTCCTTCTGCCATCGGCGCAGAAATTCGGCCTGCTTTGCACGGTCGAGGTACACCAAAAGCGCCGGGCCGACCGCGATTGCCTTCAAGGTCGTGCCGAGCTTCGCACGCAATGTCGCGGCCGTGAACTCGCCTGCCACGTCACTGCGGATCGAGAAGAGTTCGGATCGGGCGGACAAAACAGTCTGGCCACGCTTCGACAGCAGATAGTCGAGCCACAGGCGCGCCGCGTTGGGATGCGCCGCCGTTTTCGAGATCAGCGCGATCCTCGACATGACCAGCGTGTAGTCGGTCGGCAGAACGACGCCGATCGACGGATCCCGGCGCGCGCGGGTCAGCGCGTAGGAGCCGATCAGGTTGTAGCCCAGGTAGTCCTTCCCCGAAGCGATGCGTTGCACCATCACCGAGGTGCTGGTCTCGAGGTCCACCGCCCGCGCCCCGAATGCCTTCACGAGATCCCAGAACGCCGGCTGCATCCGACTGTCCTGCGTCGCGAAGAGAAAGCCCACTGCCGACTTCTCCACGTCGTAGGTGATGACGTTGCCCGCGTACTTGTCAGGCTGGCTCGTGATCAGGTGAAGGAACTCTGCGTGGGTGTGCGGAACCTCGGACTCGGGAACGAACCGGGTGCTGTAGACGAAGACAGCCGGCTCGAACGTCGTGCCAAATGCCTCGTCCCTCCAGATGGCCCAGTCCGGCAGGGACGGCGCTTCCGGTGACCGATACCGCGCAGCGAAGTTGTCGTTCGCGAGCTTCATCTGCAGGTCCATGGCCGAGCTCCACAGAACATCCGCCGATGGCCGCTTGGAAGCCGTCTCGTCCCTGAATCGGTTGTAGAGCTCGGTGCTGTTGAGATCGTTGTAGTCGACCTTGACGCCGGGGTTGGCGGATTCGAAGTCGCGGATCAGCGATGCGACGGCGGAGAGATCCGTCGTCGAGTAGACGACGACCTTGCCTTCACCGCGTGCGGCAGCGGCCATCGCCGAATAGTCGGAGGGATAGCCGTCCGGGGTTGCGGCTGAGGCACTCAGCCCACACTGGACCGTCCAAAGAATCAGGAGCGCCCCAAGGTGACGAAGCGACGTCCTCGGACGATCGGTACGGCATCGATTGAGTCTGGCCATTTCGACCCTTTCCACGTCGGCGGCGACGTCGCATTGTCCCAAGACCGGGCACCGCTGCCCCTCGGGCTGGACCGGATGCCCAACGATCCAAAAGTGGTCGTCGGGTCAATTTCAGTTCGAATCTTGCGCTTCATGTCGAGCAGGCTCATCGACCATTCGACCGCGCGGGACGTTCCCCCCGGGTACGACTGTTCATCGACTTCGCCACTCAGCCTTTTCGAGAGATCGAGATGCAGCGGCACAAGCGACGAGCTCCGACCATGGCACCCGGCTGGTGCAAGCCGCAACGGGCGCGCGCCTCGACGGGATCGGTTCGTACGACGTCAAGACAACCTTGACGTCGTCGGCCCGATCGGCCGAGTCACTTCGACCGTGAGTGCAAGGCGCGCCAGACGCGCTCCGGCGTCGCCGGCATCGCGATCTTCTCCGCCGACCGGCCGAGACCGGCGTGGTCGAGCGCGTCGATGATCGCGTTCATGGTCGCCGGTGTCGCGCCGATCGTGCCCAGCTCGCCGACGCCCTTGACCCCCAGCGGGTTGAGCGTGCACGGGATCGAGGTGTCGAACTCGGTTCGAAAGCCGCTGCTGCCGTCGGCACGCGGCACGGCGTAGTCCATGAAGCTGCCGGTGACGAGCTGGCTGCTCTCCGCGTCGTAGACGACCTGCTCGCAGAGCGCCTGGCCGATGCCCTGCACCGCGCCGCCTTCGACCTGGCCGCGCGCGATCGTCGGGCTGACGACGCGGCCGATGTCGTTGACCGACGCGTACGAGACGACCTTGACGTCACCGGTGTCCGGATCGAGCTCGATCTCGCACACGTGGCAGGCGTTCGGCCACGTCGGCCCGCCGGCGGTCGTCGCCGACTCGAGGTGGATGCGCTTGTCGGGCTGCTTGCCGGCAAGCGCGAAGAGATCGATGCCGACGTCGGTGCCGACGACCGAGAAGCGGCCGGCGCGGTACTCGATGTCGGCGGGCGCGACCTCGAGCGCCTCGCCGGCGAGCGTGCGGCCGCGGTCGACGGTCTGCTCGGACGCGACCTTCACGGCAGAGCCGCCGGTGAAGAGCGAGCGCGAGCCGGCGCTGCCGAAACCGTTGCCGCGATCGGTGTCGCCCTGGACGATGCGGATCTTGTCGATCGACACGCCGAAGACGTCGACCGCGAGCTGCGCGTAGCTCGTCGCGATGCCTTGGCCCATCGCCTGCGTCGCCGAGAAAATCTCGATCATCCCGTCGGGCGTGACGTCGATGCTCACCTTCTCCTCGAAGGCATTGCCACTCGTCCATTCGAGGAAGGTCGCGATGCCGCGGCCGCGCAGCTTGCCGGTCTTCTCGGTCGCCACGCGGCGCGTGGCGAAGCCGTTCCAGTCGGCGAGCGCGAGACCCTGGTCGAGGATCTTCTCGAACGCGCCGCTGTCGTAGGTCTGGCCGATGGCGTTGGTGTACGGCATCTTGCCGGGCGCGATCATGTTGCGCCGGCGCAGCTCGGCCGGATCGAGCTTCATCTCGCGCGCGGCCGCGTCGAAGAGCCGCTCCACGATGTAGATCGCCTCGGGCCGGCCGGCGCCGCGGTACGGGCCGGTCGGCGTCGTGTTGGTCAGCACGGCCTTCAGGTGCAGGTCGATCGTCGGGATGTCGTAGATGCTGGTCGAGACCCACGGACCGATCAGCACCTGGATCGCGACGCCGGCGGGCGTCGCGTAGGCGCCGACATTGCAGAGCGAATGGACGCGCAGCGCCAGCGCCTTGCCGTCGCCGTCGAGCGCGAGCTCGGCGCGGCTGACGACGTCGCGGCCGTGCGAGGCCGACAGGAACTCCTCGCTGCGATCGGCCTGCCAGTGCACGGCGCGCTTGAGCGTGCGTGCCGCGTGCGCGACGACGAGGTCTTCCGGATAGATCCCGGTCTTCATGCCGAAGCCGCCGCCGACGTCGCCGACCTGGACGTGGACGTCGGTCTGCGCCAAGCCGGGCAGCGCGCCGGCGATGGTCGCGGCGACGCCGGTCGGCATCTGGCTGCTGATCCGCACGAGAAGCCGACCGCTCTTCGGATCGACCGATGCGGCGATGCTGCGCGGCTCCATCGACACCGGCGCGACGCGCTGGTTGACGAGGTCGAGCGCGATGCGTACGGCCGCGCGCGCGAACGCCGCTTCGGTCTTCGCGGCGTCGCCGTGGTGCATCTCGGCGGCGATGTTGTCGGGCGCGTTCGGCACGATCGCGGCGGCGCCGGTCGTCGTCGCGGCGACGACGTCGGTGACCGCGGCGATCTCGTCGTAGTCGACGACGACGCTGTCGACCGCATCGCGCGCCGCCTCGCGCGACGTGGCGACGACCGCGACCACCGGCTCGCCGACGAAGCGCGCCATCTCGTGCGCGAGCGCCATGCGGTCCGGGCCTGCGGCGACACCGTCGGCGCGCTTGAACCCGGCGTTGGCCGGCATCGCCTTCAGGCCGGCGCAGACGAGGTCGGCGCCGGTGTAGACCGCGAGCACGCCGGGCATCGAGCGCGCGGCCGTCGCGTCGACGGCGACGATGTGCGCGTGCGCATACGGCGAACGCTGGAAGGCGACGGTCGCCTGGTCGGCGACGACGAGGTTGTCGACGAACCGCCCCTTGCCGGCGAGCAGCGCTGCGTCTTCGATCCGCGGCACCGCGCGGCCGCTGCCGAATCGTGTCGCTGCGTCGGGTGCATTCATGGAGTCGTGTCCTGAGGTGATGTCATCTCGCCGCGCCGAGACCGGCCCAGCAACGCGCGTAGTCGGTGTCGAGGGTGCCGTTCTGCATCGCGAAGGCCGTCGGCCGGAACGGCCAGCGGCTCTCGAACATGAAGGCGAGCGTGTCGTCGAGCTTCTTCGGCGCGAGCACGGCCGCGCTCGCCTTCTCGAAGGCGTCGGCGTCGGGGCCGTGCGGCACCATCGAGTTGTGCAGGCTCGCGCCGCCAGGCAGGAAGCCTTCTTCCTTGGCGTCGTACTGGCCCTGGACGAGCCCCATGAACTCGCTCATCACGTTGCGGTGGTACCAGGGCGGACGGAAGGTGTCCTCGGCGACGAGCCAGCGCGGCGGGAAGATCACGAAGTCGCAGTTCGCCGTGCCGGGCGTGTCGCTCGGCGACGTGAGCACGGTGAAGATCGACGGATCGGGATGGTCGTGGCTGATCGAGCCGATCACCATGAAGCGCGCCGTGTCGTACTTGCAGGGCGCGAGGTTGCCGTGCCAGGCGACGACGTCGAAGGGAGAGCTCGCGAGCGTCGCGCGCCACAGGCGCCCGTCGAACTTCTTGACGAGCTCCCAATCGCCCGGCGTGTCGTCGACGGCGGCGACCGGGGCGAGGAAGTCGCGCGCGTTGGCCAGGCCGTTCGAGCCGATCGGACCGAGCTCGGGCAGGCGGAACGGCGCGCCGTAGTTCTCGCAGACGTAGGCACGCGCAGCGCCGTCGGGCAGTGCGACGCTCCACGCCATGCCGCGCGGGATCAGCGCGATCTCGCCCGCCGCGATATCGAGGCGGCCGAGCTCGGTCGTGATCGCGAGACGGCCTTGCTGCGGGACGATCAGGACCTCGCCATCGGCATCGACGAACGCGCGGCGCGTCATCGCGCGGTTGGCGACGACGAGGTGCGCTGCCATGCCAATCTGCGCCGCGACGTCGCCGTTGACAACCCACGTGCGCAGGCCTTCGATGAAGTCGAGCGCGACATCGGCCGCCGGCGTCGGCAGCGGTCGCCAGCGCATCGGATCGGGCGCCACGGCGACGCCGCCGGCGGCACCCGACACGAGATGCGGCTGATCGAGCGGCGTGAACGGCCCGGCCTGCACGGATGGATGCTTGCGATACATCCACGTCCGCAGGTTGGCGGCACGCGGCGCGGTGAACGCGGTGCCGCTCAGCAGCTCGGCGAAGAGGCCGTGCGCGGCGCGCTGCGGGCTGTTGCGGCCGACCGGCAGCGCGCCGGGCAGCGCTTCGGTCGAGTGCTGGTTGCCGAAGCCGGAGAGGTACCGCAGCGCTTCGGTCATCCGAGCGAGGCCCACATCGCCTGGTCGCGCTCGGCCGTCCACACACGCGGATCGCGGTGCTCGGTCGCTTCGTCGTAGGCGCGCGAGACGTCGAAGGGCATGCAGTGCTCGTAGATGAACTGCGAGCCGTACGACGGGCGCAGCTTGGCGTCGGTGTCGGCGAAGCACTGCTTGAGGTCGTGGCCTTGCGCGACACCGCTCTTCACGCTTTCGTACAGATCGCGGATAAAGGCGCGCGTCGTGGCGACGCCGTCACGGCACATCGCCGGCGTCGTCAGCGCCGCGCCGCGGCCGGGCACGATCGCGACGGCGCCGAGTGCCTCGACCTTGTCGAGCGTCGTCGGCCAATCGGAGAAGTAGGCGTCGCCGGCGTACGCGGTCGCGCCGTACTCGACGAGGTCTCCGCTGAAGAGGATCTTCTGCTGCGGCAGCCAGGCGACCGTGTCGCCCTTGGTGTGGCCGCGGCCGAGCTGCATGAGCTTCACTTCGAGCTTGCCGAGCCAGACCGTCATCTCGCCCTTGAAGGTCATCGTCGGCCAGGTCAGGCCGGGGATCGTCTCGACGGCGCGAAAGAGGCGCGGGAAGCGCTCGATCTCGCTCTTCATGTCGGCCGCACCGCGCTCGACGATCAGGTCGCGCGTGTCTTCGCTGGCGATGATCTCGCTCGCGCCCTCTTTCACATAAGCGCTCGCACCAAGCACGCGCACCGCGTGATAGTGGCTCATCACCACGTACTTGATCGGCTTGTCGGTGACCTCGCGGATGCGCCGGATCACGTCCTCGGCCATCACCGGCGTCGCCTGCGTGTCGATCACCATCACGGCGTCGTCGCCGATCACGATGCCGGTGTTCGGATCGCCCTCGGCCGTGTAAGCGTAGGCGTTGTCGGAGAGGCGCGTGAAGGTGATGACCTTGTCGGCGAGGTCGGCTTGCGACGCGAAGGCTTTGCTCATGGGAATGTCCGGTGGATCGCGACTCGGCGCGAGGGGCTCAGGCGGCAGGCAGCCCGGCGAGGAACGACGATACCGCGCCGAGAAACTTCACGGGCACCTCGGCGACGCTCAGGTGCGAGGCGTCGGCAAGTACCTCGAGCGTCGCGCCCGGGATGCGATCGGCGATCGCGCGCGCCATCTCGGGCGTCGCGCCGGCATCGCGGGCGCCGGCGATGACGAGCGTCGGCGTGCGGATCGTCGCCAGCCGCTCGAGCCAGTCGACACCGGCGACGGCATGGCAGGCGGCCACGTACGCGGCCGGATCGGTACGCAGCAAACGGGCGCGAACGACCGCCGCCTCGTCGGGATGCGCGGCGCGGTGCTCGGCGTGCAGATAGCGCTCGACGACCGCGTCGGCGACCGCGGCCATGCCACCGTGCTCGACCGCCGCGATGCGCTGCGCCCAGGTCGCGCGTGCCACGTCGGGATAGCGCGCCACGGTGTTCGCGAGCACGACTCCACGCAGCAGCTCGGGGTGGCGGATCGCCAGCCCTTGCCCGACCATGCCGCCCATCGACAGGCCGATCCAGACGATCGGCCCGCGACCCCATTCGCGGATCAGGCGCGCCGCGTCGTCGACCATCTCGTCCAACGCGTACGGACCGGGCGGCCGGGCCGACTGGCCGTGGCCGCGCTGGTCGTAGCGCAGCACGGTGTGCTCGGCGGCCAGTCGCGACGCGAAGTCGTCCCACATGTGCAGGTCGAGGCCGAGCGCATGGGCGAGCACGACCGGCGCGCCGCTGCCTTGCACCGCAACATGCAGCTGCGGCGTGCTGAAGGTGTCGTGCGCGACGACGCGCGTCGGCGTCGCGAGCGAGCTCGGGGCGGGCGCTCGGCCTTCGGCCTTGAGGATGTCGCCGGCGAGCTTGAACGCCGTGTTGGCCGCGGGCACGCCGCAGTAGATCGCGCCTTGCAGCAGCGTCTCCTTGATCTTCTCGATCGGCACGCCGCCGCGGATCGCGGCCCTGCAATGCAGCTCGAACTCCTCCCAGCGACCCATGCCCATCGTCATGCCGAGCACGAGCAGGCGCCGCGTCTCGCGGTCGAGGCCGGGCCGGCTCCAGATGTCGTGCCACGCGTAGCGCGTGATCAGGCTCTGGAAGTCGGCGTTGAACTCGGTCGCGCCCGAGAGCGACTTGTCGACCCACTCGTCGCCGAGCATGGCGCGGCGGTTGCGCGCGCCGCGCTCGAAGTCGTCGATGCGCTCCTCGGCGATGTCGTCGGTGCTCATCGTGCGTCTCCGTCGTTCTTGATTTGCGCGTCGAGCGCGTCGAGCTGGACCGACGCCACGGCGCCGGCCCGACGCGCGGCGGCGTCGATGTCGAACGCGGCCGCGAGCGCGTTCGCGTCGACGGCGGCGAGCGTCGCATCGTTCGCCACCGCATCGACCAGCAGCGACTGCAGGCCGCCGCTCGCGGTCGTCGCTTGCGGCGCCAACCGGGCGAGCAGCGCGTGTGCCGCGCTCTTGCCGACCGCACCGGCGACGACCGCCGCTGCTGCTTCCGAAAACACGGCCCCGTGCTGGCGCTCGATGTTGTCGCGCATGCGCGCCGCATCGACCTCGAGGCCCGCGGCCGCATCGGCGAGCGCGGCAATGCTGCCGTGCGCGCCGATGAAGAGCGCCGGCCATTCCGCGAGCTCGGCCTGCCATCCGCCGAGGCCGCGCTCGTGCTCCTGGCTCATGGCCGCGAGCAGCGCGGCGGCCTGGTGCGGCGCGAGCGTCGCAGCGGCGATGGCGATCATGGCCGCGACCGGATTGCGCTTCTGCGGCATTGCCGACGAGCCTCCACGTCCCGCGCCCGCGGGCTCGGCGACCTCGCCGACCTCGCCCTGCGACAGCAACGCGAGATCGCGACCGATCTTGCCGAGCGATCCGCACAGCAGCGCGACCTCGCAACCGAGAGCGACCCACTCGTCGCGCTGCGTGTGCCACGCACCGTCGCCGGGCGAAAGGCCGAGCCGGTCGGCGACGCCACGCGCGACCGCCGGGCCGGCGTCGCCGAGCGTGGCGAGCGTGCCGACCGCGCCGCCGAGCTGCACCTTGAGCGCCGCGCGCCCGGCCACCGAGAGGCGCGAGCGCGCGCGCACCAGCGGCGCGATCCAGGCGACGAGCTTGAAGCCGACGCTGATCACCTGCGCTGGCTGCATCAGCGTGCGCGCGAGGATCGGCGTCGCGCGTTGACGACGCGCCAGCGCGAGCAGTGCCTCGATCAGACGCACCAGCTCGTCGTCGATCAGCGCCAGCGCGCGTTGCGTGACTTGCGACATCGCCGAGTCGATCACGTCCTGGCTCGTGCTGCCCCAATGGACGAATCCCGCCGCCGCCGCATCGCTCTCGGCGACGCGCGCCGTCAGTTGCTTCACCAGGGGAATCGCGAAGCTCCCCGCCAGCCGCGCCTCGACGACGATCGCCTCGACGTCGAAGCGCGTCCGGCACGTGGCGACGATCGGCGCGACCGCGCTTGCCGGAATCGCGCCCGCCGCCGCCTCGGCCTCGGCCAGCGCCGACTCGAAGGCCAGCATCGCCTCGACCAGCGCGTCGTCGCCGAAGACCTCGAGCATCGCCGGCCGCGCCAGCGTGCGTTCGAAGAGCGATGCGGTCATGGTCGCCGCGCGCTCACAGGTGCGTGGCGTGATGGCTCGCCGGGTACGGGGCGAGCGCCGTGACGAGGACCTTGTCGACCCGCTTGCCGTCGAGGTCGACGACCTCGAAGCGCCAGCCTTCCCACTCGACCGAGTCGGCCTCGGCGGGCAGGCGGCCGAGCAGCAGCATGATCATCCCGGCGAGCGTGTTGTAGCGGCCGCGGTCCTCTTCGGGCAAGTCCTTCAGGTCGAGCCGGTCCTTGAGCTCGGGCAACGGGATCAGGCCGTCGAAGAGCCAGCTGCCGTCGTCGCGCTGCACCGCCCACGAGTCGGAGGCGGTCTCCGTGGCGAACTCGCCGGTGATGGCCTCGAGCACGTCGCGCACGGTGATCATCCCCTGCACCTCGCCGTACTCGTCGACGACGAAGACGATCTGCGCGCTCGAGGCGCGGAAGTGCTCGAGCAGTTCCATGCCCGACAGCGTCTCGGGCACGAACACCGGCGAGGTGAGGTTGGTGTCGACGGCGAAGGCGCGGCCCTCGATCGCCTGCTCCAGGAGCTTCTGCGCGCTGATGACGCCGAGCACGTCCTCGAGGCCGCCGCGGCAGACCGGATAGCGCGAATGCTCGGCATCGCGGATCACGCGCAGCACGTCTTCGGCGGTGCTCGTCGCCTCGAGCCAGACGATCTCGGCGCGCGGGATCATCATCGAGCCGACCTGGCGGTCATCGAGGCGAAAGACGTTCCTCACCATCTGGTGCTCCTGCGCCTCGATGACGCCGGCGTCGAGCCCTTCCTCGAGACTGGCGGCGATCTCCTCTTCCGTGACGCTGCGGTCGGGGTCGCCTCGGATGCCGCCCAGCTTCAGCGTCGCCTCGGTGCACCACGACAGCAGCCGCACGAACGGCCGCGCGA
>JAYTHL010000338.1:0-4112 GCA_043732605.1 Rhizobacter sp.
AGGCCCGCGGTGTCGGTCGCGATGGTGTGCGCGGCCACCGGCTGGATCGCGGCGGCGAAGCCGACGCCGGTGCCGCGCGTGGCGGAGACCGAAGGAGCATCGAAAAGCTCGGAGCGCGACATGGGCGAGGAGTCGGTTGCGGCAGGCGCCGGAACGGCATTCTAGGAAGCTTCGCCGCGCGGCGATGCCGTCGCCGAGCCCCGACAATCCGCGCATGCCCTCCGCCCTCTCCTCACGCACCGGCAACGAGCTGCGCTGGCCGGGGCAGCTGGCGGCGGTCGACATCGGCTCGAACAGCTTTCGTCTCGAGGTCGGCCAGATCCAGGGCGGACGCTACCGCCGCGTCGACTACCTCAAGGAGACCGTTCGCCTCGGCGCCGGCCTCGACGCCGCGGGCTTCCTGAGCGAAGACGCGGCCGCGCGCGGCTTCGACTGCCTGGCCCGCTTCGCGCGCCGGCTCGACGGCTTCGCGCCGCTCCAGGTGCGCGCCGTCGCGACGCAGACGCTGCGCGAGGCGAAGAACCGCAACGCCTTCCTGCTTCGCGCGCAGACGGTGCTCGGTCATGCGATCGAGATCGTCTCGGGCCGCGAGGAAGCGCGTCTGATCTTCGCCGGCGTCGCGCGGTTACAGCCGTCGACGGTCGCGCGGCTGGTCGTCGACATCGGCGGGCGATCGACCGAGATGATCGTCGGCCGCGGTACGCGTCCGCGCACCGCCGAGTCGTTCCAGGTCGGCAGCGTGAGTCTCTCGATGAAGTACTTCCCGGGCGGCCGCTTCAGCGAGCGCGCCTTTCGCGAGGCGCAGGTCGCGGCCGGCGCCGAGCTCGAGGAAGCGCTCGAGCCGTTCGCGCCGCGCCACTGGAAGGAGGCGCTCGGCTCGTCGGGCACCGTCGGCGCCGTGTCGAGCGTGCTCGCTGCCAACGGCGTGAGCGACGGCCGCGTCACGCCGCCGGGCTTGCGCTGGTTCATGGAGCGCTGCCTCGAAGCAGGCAGCGCCGACAAGCTCGCGCTCGCCGGCCTGAAGGACGAGCGCCGCGCGGTGATCGCCGGCGGCCTCTCGATCCTCTACACGCTCGCGACCCACTTCGGCATCGACGAGCTCAAGCCCGCGCGCGGCGCGTTGCGCCAGGGCGTGATCTTCGACCTGGCCGCACGGCGCGCCGCCGAGCACCGCGCAGGCGGCGAAGACCTGCGCGAGACCTCGGCACGCGAGCTGCAGCGGCGCTTCTTCGTCGACGCCGCGCAGGCCGATCGCGTCGCCCGGCTCGCGGCTGCCCTGCAGGCGAGCGCGCATCCGCAGGCCAGCGCCGAGGCGCAGCGCGAGCTCGGCTGGGCCGCTGCGCTGCACGAGGCCGGCATGATGATCTCGCACCACGACCACCACCGGCACAGCGCCTACCTGCTCGCCCACGTCGACGCGCCGGGCTTCTCGCAAAGCCAGTTGCGCCGCATCGGCGAGCTCGTCCTCGGTCAGCGCGGCGGCCTGCGCAAGATGGAAGCTGCGCTGCAGAGCTCGTCGTTCGCGCTCGACCTGCTGTGCCTGCGCCTCGCGGTGATCGTCTGCCACGCGCGCGACGACGTCGAGCCCGATGCGCTGACGTTGCGCCTCGATGCAGGTCAGCCGATCGTCGTGCTGGCTCCCGCCTGGAGCGAGTCGCATCCGCGCGCCCTGCACCTGTTGCGCGCGGAGATCGAGGCCTGGGCCCGGACGGGCGTGCTGGCGCCGAAGCTGCTCGCCGCCTAGGTCTGGTCGCGCGAGGCGCGACCGCTGCTCACAGCGAGTCGGGCGCCTGCACCGCCTGCAGCAGGACCTGGCCGTCGTCCGCTTTCGGCCGATAGCGCAGCCACCACACGGCGCCCTTCTTCACCGTCCACGGCTGCGCGCTGCCGGTGAGCAGCAGCGACGCGACCAGGCCGAGCGTCGGCTGGTGACCGACGACGAGCATCGGCCCCGACGCCTTCGGCCAGCGGACGGCGGCGATCACGTCCTCCGGGCTCGCACCCGGGCCGAGCGCTGCGATCGTGCGGCTCTTGCGGCCGAGCGTCTTGGCCGTCTGCTGGCAGCGAAGCGCCGGGCTGACGACGATGCGCGTCGAATCCGTCAGGCGCCGGTTGAGCCACTCGGCCATGCGCTCGGCCTGGCGCTCGCCGCGCGAGGTGAGCGCGCGTTCGAGGTCGCTCTCGCCCGCGCCGGTGTCCTCGGCTTCGGCATGGCGCCAGAGGATCAGGTCCACGTCCTGCTCACCGACCGGCGTAGCGGCGCATGAGCGCCTCCTGGGCCGACGCGCCGTTGCGGCCCGCGACCCGGTAGCTGCCGTCGCTGTCCAGCAGCCATGCGTCGCGGCTGTCGAGCAGATAGGGCACCAGGCACTCGTCGATGACGCGACGGCGCAGCTGCGGATCGCGCACGGGCCAGCCGACCTCGACCCGGCCGAACATGTTGCGGCCCATCCAGTCGGCGCTCGACAGGAACACCGCTTCGTCGCCGTCGCCGTCGCCCCAGCGGAAGTAGGCGACGCGCGAATGCTCGAGGAAGCGGCCGACGATCGAGCGCACGCGGATGCGGTCGGTGACGCCGGGAACGCCGGGCGGCAGCATGCACGCGCCGCGCACGATGAGGTCGATCTGCGCGCCCGCCTGGCCGGCGTTGACCAACGCCTGGATCAGCTGCGCGTCGGTGAGCGCGTTGACCTTGACGACGATGCGCGCGCTCTTGCCCGCAGCCGCTGCCGCAGCGACACGCGAGACGTGCGCGAGCATCTCCTTGTGCAGCGTGAACGGCGCCTGCAGCAGCGTCTTCAGCGGCCGCGTCCGGCCCAGGCTCGCGAGCTGCTGGAAGACGGCGTCGACATCGGCGGTGAGGTCGGCGTCGTGGGTGAAGTAGCCGAGGTCGGTGTAGAGCCGCGCCGTGTTCGGGTTGTAGTTGCCGGTCGAGAGATGCGCGTAGCGGGCGAGGCGCCCGTCCTCGCGCCGCGTGACGAGCAGCAACTTGGCGTGCGTCTTCAGGCCGACGACGCCGTACACCACCTGCGCGCCCACCGCCTCGAGCCGCTCGGCCCAATTGATGTTCGCCTCTTCCTCGAAGCGGGCCTTCAGCTCGACGACGGCCATCACCTCCTTGCCGCGCCGAGCCGCCTCGATCAGCAGGTCGATCAGCGGCGAGACGCTGCCTGCCCGGTAGATCGTCTGCTTGATCGCGAGAACGTGCGGGTCGTTCACCGCTTCGTGCAGGAACTGCACGACCGGCGCGAACGACTCGAACGGCTGGTGCAGCAGCAGGTCGCCCTTCCTGATGCGTTCGAACATCGTCTGCCCGCGACGCAAGGTCGCGGGCCACGCAGGCTCGAACGGCGGGAAGCGCAGCGTCGGCGCGTCGGCGAGGTCGATCAGCTCGTTCATCCGCACGAGATTGACCGGCCCGTTGACCTTGTACAGCGCCGACGCCTGCAGGCCGAACTGCTGCAGCAAGAACTCGGAGAGCTCGGCCGGACAGGTGTTGACGACCTCGAGCCGCACCGCCTGGCCGAAGTGGCGCGTCGTCAGGCCGGAGCGCAGCGCCTGGCGCAGGTTCTTGACGTCGGCGTCGACCTCGAGATCGGAGTCGCGCGTGATCCGGAACTGCGAGAACGCCTCGACCTCGCGGCCCGGAAAGAGCGATCCGAGGTGGGCGCGGATCACGCTCGTCAGCAGCACGAAATCCTGGCCGGCTCCACGCTTCTTCTTGCGCGGCAGCTGGATCACGCGCGGCAGGACGCGCGGCACCTTGACGATGGCCACCGTGTTGCGCCGGCCGAACGCGTCCTTGCCGGCGAGCCGGGCGATGAAGTTGAGCGACTTGTTTGCGACCTGCGGGAACGGATGCGACGGATCGAGCCCGACCGGCACGAGCAGCGGCCGCACCTGCTCCTCGAAGAAGCGCGCGACCCAGCGCCGTTCCTTCTCGTTGCGGTCCGCGTGGTTGAGGATGCGGATGCCCCGCGCTGCCAGCGCCGGCATCACCTCGTCGTTGAAGACAGCGTACTGCGCGTCGATCAGCGCGTGCGCGGCAGCGGCGAGCGCGTCGATGTCGGCCGCGGTCGTGCCGGTGTTGGGCTGGCGGGAGGCCTCGAGGC
>JAYTHL010000339.1:0-4109 GCA_043732605.1 Rhizobacter sp.
CTCGCCGTGCTGCGCCAGCCAGCGGTCGCGTGGTTCTTCGCCGGCATCTTTCTCACCGTGCTCGCGCACACCAGCCTCTACGCCTTCTATTCCCTCTACCTCGCCTCGCTCGGTTACGACAAGAGCGCCATCGGCCTGCTCTGGGCCGTCGCGGTCGCCGCCGAAGTGGCATGGTTCTGGTTCCAGGGCCGCTGGATCCACCGGCTGACGCTCCACACCTGGCTCGTCGTCGCCGCGCTCGCATCGGCGTTGCGCTTCGCACTGATCGCGGCCTTCGGCGGACTCGTGCTGGTGCTGGTCGCGGCGCAGTTCCTCCACGCTCTCAGCTTCGCGGCGCAGCATTCGGCCTGCATCGCGGTCATCACGCGCCACTTCCCAGGACGCCTGCGCGGACGGGGCCAAGCGCTCTACACCGTGCTCGGCTATGGCGCTTCGGGCGTGATCGGCGGCATCGCCGGCGGCGCGCTCAGCGAGGCGCTCGGCTTCGCCGCCGTGTTCTGGGCTGCAAGCGGCACTGCGCTCGTGGCTGCTTGGTGCTGCCGGCGAGCGCTGCTGCTTGAGCGAGCGGTCACCGTCTGAGGCGCCCCGTCGCCGGCCGCTGCAGTTCGGGCGCGCGGATCAGCAGCCTGTCGCACTTGCGGCGCCTGCGTCACGCGTCGGTTCTACACTCGCGGCCATGAAAAATTCGACCGATCGTCTGGCGTCCGCCCACAAGGCGAAGCGCCGGATCAGGGTGGGCGGGGTGCTCGTGGCGCTGGTCGTCGCCGGGCTCGCTGGTGTCGTCGTGTCCAAGGCCGGCTTCGGCGACAAGAACAAGGACAAGGAAGTCGTGCCGCTGCAGTTCGTCGCCGCCGAGGTGACGCGCCCGCAGATGGCGAAGATGCCGCTCACGCTCGAGTTCTCGGGCCCGCTGGTCGCGCCGCGCACCGCGATCGTGCGGGCCAAGGCCGCCGGCACGCTGCTCTCGCTCGGCGTCGCCGAAGGCAGTCGGGTCAAGGCCGGGCAGGTCATCGGCGCGATCGACCTCGCTGACCTGCAGAGCCGCGCCGCCGACCGCGCGGCGCTGGTCGAGTCGGCGCAGGCCAACCTGATCGAGGCCGAGCGCCAGAACACCGCCAACGTCGGTCTCGCGGCGCAGAACTTCATCTCGCCGACCGCGCTGCAGACCTCGCAAGCCCGCCTCGACGCGGCGCGGGCCACGCTCAAGTCGGCGCAGGCGCAGCTCGCCTCGTCGCACGTCGGCATCCGCGAGGCGACGCTCGCCGTGCCGATCTCCGGCATCGTCGGCAAGCGCCACGTCGTGCCCGGCGAGAAGGTCAGCTCGGAGCAGCCGATCGTGACCGTCGTCGATCTCTCGACGCTCGAGCTCGTCGGCTCGGTCGGGACGCAGGAGGTGTCGCTGCTCGAGCCGGGGCAGACGGTCGCGGTCCGGGTCGAGGGCACGACGACGCCCGTGGTCGGACGGATCGACCGCATCGCGCCTGCGGCCGAGGCCGGCACGCGGGCGATCGGCGTGGTCGTCGTTCTCGACAACAAGAACGAGCGCTTTCGCGCCGGCCAGTACGCGCAGGCGCGCGTCGAGCTCGCTGACGACGCCGAGCGTCTGACGGTGCCTTCGGGCGCGGTCGGCCAGTCGTCGGGCCAGGATTTCGTGTGGACGATCGAGCGCGGCACGCTCGTGCGCCGCATCGTCGTCACCGGGCGGCGCGATCGCGCGTCGGGCCGCGCGGAGGTGATCCAGGGGCTCGTCCCCGAAGCCGTGCTGCTCGCCGTCCGCTTCGACAACCTCAAGGAAGGCGCGCCCGCCCTCGTCGTCGCCCAGCGAGGCGCGGCGTCGGCAGCACCTTCGGCGGCCTCGGCCTCGGCCCCGTCCGCGCCGCGCTCCTGATCGCGCCAGCGACTGTCCGCCATGTGGTTCACCCGTGTCTCGATCAACAACCCAGTCTTCGCGACGATGGTCATGGCCGCGCTCTGCGTGCTGGGCCTGTTCTCGTACAGCCAGTTGCGCGTCGAGCGGCTGCCCGACATCACGCCGCCGATCGTCTTCGTCTCGATCGCCTATCCCGGCGCGTCGCCCGAGGCGGTCGAGACCGAGCTGACGCGGCCGATCGAGCTGTCGCTGAACGGCATCGCCGGCGTCAAGATGATCCGCTCGAACAGCCTCGAGGGCCGCAGCGAGACGGTCGTCGAGTTCCAGGTCTCGGCCGACATGAGCCGCGCCGTGCAGGACGTGCGCGACAAGGTCGCCGCCGTTCAGCCCAACTTCCCGCGCGACGCCAAGCAGCCCTACGTCTCGCGCTTCGACGGCGACAACGCGCAGCCGACTGTCTATCTCTCGCTCCTCGGCGCCGAGCGCAGCTCGCGCGAGCTCTCGCTGCTCGCCGATCAGGTGGTGAGAAAGCGCCTCGAGCGCGCCACAGGAGTCGCCCGTGTCGATGTCGGCGGCCTGACGATCCGCCAGATCCGCATCGACCTCGATCCCCAGCGCCTGCGCGCGCTGCAGCTCACGCCGGGCGACGTCTCGACGGCCCTGCAGCGCGCCAACGCCGACATGCCGGTGGGCCTGCTCACCGGCAGACGCGAGGACGCGATCGTGCGCGTCGAGGGCAAGGTGAAGGACGCAAAGGCATTCGCCGACATCGTGGTCGCCTCGCGCAACGGCAACGTCATCCGGCTCGCCGACCTCGGCACGTTGGTCGAGCGCGAGCGCGAGGCCGACTCGATCTCGCGCGACGACGGCATTCCGTCGATCTCGTTCCAGGTCTTCAAGCAGCAGGACGCCAACATCGTCGAGACCGGCGAGGCGATCAAGGCCGCGGCCGAGGAGCTGAGGAAGACGCTGCCGCCCGGTGTCGACCTGCGCCTGGTCTACGCCGACAGCGACTGGGTCGCGCGCTCTCTCTCGGGCGTGAAGAAGACGCTGATCGAAGGCGCTCTGCTGACGATCGCCATCGTGTTTCTTTTCCTGCACAGCTGGCGCAGCACGATCATCACCGGCCTGACGCTGCCGATCGCCGTGATCTCCGCGTTCATCGCCGTCTACCTGTTCGGCTTCACGCTGAACTTCATGACGATGATGGCGCTCTCGCTCTGCATCGGCCTCCTGATCGACGACGCGATCGTGGTGCGCGAGAACATCGTGCGCCACGTGCGACTCGGCCTCGGCCACAAGGAGGCGGCGAGCGTCGGCACGAACGAGATCGGCCTGGCGGTGATGGCGACGACCTTCGCGATCTGCGCGGTGTTCGTGCCGGTCGCCTTCATGAAGGGGATCATCGGCAAGTTCTTCTTCCCGTTCGGTGTGACGGTCGCGGTCGCCGTGCTCGTGTCGCTCTTCGTCAGCTTCACGCTCGACCCGATGCTCTCGAGCATCTGGCGCGATCCGCCGTCGGACCGCCTGCAGCGCGTGCCCGTGCTCGGCCATCTGATGCGCGGCACCGATCGCCTGCTTGACGTGCTGCACGGCATCTACGAGCGACTCATCCACTGGATCTTCTCGGCGCGCCGCTACCGGATGCTGGTGCCGCCGCTGCCGGCGTTCGGCCGACCGTTCGACGCCGAGGGCGAGCGCATCGCCGACGCACCGCGCCGCCTGCGCCTTGCGACGGTCACGCCACGCGCCATCGTGCTGCTCGCCGGCGTCGCGAGCTTCGTCATCGCCATCGCGATCGCGCCGCTGGTCGGCACCGAATTCATCCCCGAGAGCGACGACAGCTACATCCGCCTCAACGTCACGCTTCCGGTCGGCACGAGCCTGCAGCGCGGCAGCGACAAGCTGCTCCAGGTCGAGGGCGCGATCAGGAAGATGCCCGAGATCCGCATGATCTCGACCTCGATTGGCGACACCGGCAGCGGCAGCCGCAATTCGGCGGTGCTCTCGATCCAGCTCGTCAAGCCGCACGAGCGCAAGATCAGCCAGAAGGAAGTCGAGAAGGCGATCCGCGCCGCCCTCAAGCCGATCCCGGGCGTCGAAGTGACGCTCGGCAACCAGCCGATCTTCGTCTCGCTGCTCGGCCCCGATCCGGCGGTGATCGACGCCGAGACGCTGAAGTTCGCAGAGAAGGTGTCGCACATCAAGGGCATCGCCGACCTCACGACCTCGATCAAGC
>JAYTHL010000340.1:0-4104 GCA_043732605.1 Rhizobacter sp.
GTGGCGGATGTCGTGGTCGAAGCCGCGCAGGATCTGCTCGCCGCGATAGAGCTGCGTCACCTCGGCGCCGAGGCCGTTGAAGATCGATGCGAACTCGCACGCGATGTAGCCGCCGCCGACGACGACGAGGCGGCGCGGGAAGCGCGCGAGGTCGAAGATCTCGTTCGAGCTGATGGCACGCTCGCCGCCGGGCACACCGGGCGGCACCGGCCAGCCGCCGGTCGCGACGACGATGCGCTCGGTGCGATGGCGAACGCCCGCGACCTCGACCTCGTTTGGTCCGACGATGCGCGCACGGCCGCGCAGGATCGTCGCGCCCGCGACCGTGAGCAGCTCGCCGTAGATGCGGTTCAGGCGCGAGATCTCGCCGGCGCGGTTGGCTTTCAGCGTCGCCCACTCGAAGGTCGGTGGCGCGACGCTCCAGCCGAAGCCGTGCGCTTCCTCGAAGCTCTCGGCGTAGTGGGCGGCAAAGCTGTAGAGCTTCTTCGGGATGCAGCCGAGGTTGACGCAGGTGCCGCCGAGCGCGGCGTCTTCGGCGACGGCGACCCGGGCGCCCAGCGATGCCGCGAGGCGCCCGGCGCGAACGCCACCGCTGCCCGCGCCGATGATGAAGAGATCGAACGCGGAATCGCTCATGCCCGTCGCCCGCATCCGATCACTTGAGGGCCTTCTGCAGCAGCTCCGTGACGAGTCCGTTGAGCCCGTCGGCATGCGTCGCGCTCTTCTCGCGCAAGGTCGTGGCCAGGTCGGCCGGGAGCTTGCATGCGAACGGCACGAGGCCGGCCGCGGCATCGGCGCGGCGCTGCTCGCGGCGGTCGACGACGTCCCCCGAGCCCTGGCCGAACCGGCCCGGAATGCCCGCGACCTTCATCTGGCCGCCGACCTTCTTGGCCATCATCTTGTCGAGATCGGACTTCTTCATGCTCATGGCATCTGCCTTTCGTGCAAGGCAGGGATTGTCGCGCGCTGTGGCACAGTCGGCCCGTGGCCCAGAAAGCGACCGTCTGCAAGGCCGAGCTCCAGATCGCGGACATCGACCGGTCGCTCTACGCCGATCATCTCGTGACCCTCGCCCGGCATCCGTCGGAGACCGACGAGCGGATGATGATCCGCCTCCTCGCCTTCGCTCTCAACGTGCCCGCCGACGACCGCGGCGGCGCGCTCGAGTTCGCCAAGGGCATGTGGGACCCGGAAGAGGCCGAGCTCTGGCAGAAGGATCTGACCGGTCGGCTCCTGCACTGGATCGAGGTCGGCCAGCCCGAGGAGCGTCGACTCGTGAAGGCCAGCAACCGCGCCGACAAGGTGACGGTCTATGCCTTCAGCCACGGCGCGCCCGCGTGGTGGGCGGGCCTCGGCAGCCGGGTCGGCCGTGGCGGCAACGTCGAGGCATGGCTGATCCCGTCAGAGCAGAGCCGCGCGCTCGCGTCGCTGGCCGGGCGCAGCATGAAGCTGCAGGTCAACCGCCAGGACGGCATCGTCCTCGTCGCCGATGCCGAGCGCTCGATCGAGATCGTGCCGACGCGGCTGTCGCAAGCGCCGCGATGAGCGCGGCGACGCCGATCGACCCTGCGTCGGTGCTCGACTTCTGGTTCGGTCAGCCGACCGACCCCGAGTACGGCAAGGACCGCAAGGCCTGGTTCGCCAAGGACGAAGCCTTCGATGCCGAGGTGCGGAGCAGCTTCGGCACGACGATCGAGCAGGGGCTGCGCGGCGAGCTCGACGCGTGGGCTGCCGACGGGCGACCGGCGCTCGCCCGCATCGTGGTGCTCGACCAGCTCACCCGCAATGCCTTTCGCGACACGCCGCGCGCCTTTGCCGGCGACGCGCTCGCTCTGGCGGCGGCCAGCCGGATGGTCGGCGAGCGATCGGACGAAGCCCTGCCGCCGTTCATGCGCTCATTCGTCTACATGCCGTTCGAGCACGCCGAAGGTCTGGCGATGCAGGACGAAGCGGTGCGCCTGTTCACGCGTCTCGTCGCAGAGGATCCGGCGGAAGGATCGAAGCTCGACTACGCGCATCGCCATCGCGCCGTGATCGAGCAGTTCGGGCGATTCCCGCATCGCAACGCCATCCTCGGCCGTCAATCGACGGCCGAGGAGATCGAGTTCCTGAAGCAGCCCGGCTCGGGGTTCTGAGCGCGGGCGAGTCGCGATCAGGGGCGACGCGGGTTGTCGGGACGGCGGCCGTAGCGGTTCGGCACGCCGTCATGGTCGCGGTCGCCGCGTCCCCATGCGCCCTGCCGGAAGCGCGCCAGCGATCGCCTTCCTGCACCCACGTCGGCTGCATATACAGGTAGCCGCGGCGCTCGTGCACCCACGTGCCGTTGACCCAGACGTGGCGGTTGCCGCGCCAGTTCCAGTAGCCCGGCGTCCAGAGGTAGCCAGGCCGCGCCGCGGGCACGATCTCGACGCTCGGCGGCGGGGGCGGCCCGATGCGAACGACGACCTGCGCGAGCACCGCCGACAGCGCACCCGCGAACGCGCCCGCACTGCCCGCACCCGAGCGCGCCAGCGCCCACGCGAACGCGGCGACGACGAGGCCGGCCCACGCTACACCGGTCACGAGCCGCGCGGCGATCAGCCACGGCAGCGTCGGCGCGACCGTCGCGAGCGCCGCCGAGGCCGCGGCCACGAAGGCGGCCGCGGCCATCGCGCGCGCCGCCGGCCTGCGCCCCACGGCGAGCGACAGCGGCAGCATGGCGACGTTGAAGCCGATCGAGAACGCCGGCGTCAGCATCGGCAGCAGCGTCGCCGGCGCGTGGGCGCGATCGAGCGGCGCGCTGTCGATGACGAGGCGCACCTGGAACGCGAGCGCGGCCAGCAGCGCCATCGCGAAGAACACGGTTTTCGACGGCTTCTTCGCAACGACGGCTGTGTCGATATCTGGCGTGACGATGGCGGCGGTCGACTCGTCGACCGCAACGTCACGGCGATGCGCGAGGGCCCGCTCGACGGCGACCAGTCCACACGTCACCAGCGCCAGCGCGACGCTCGACAGCACGAACGGAATGCGCGGATCGACGCCGCGCAGCTGCAGCAAGGTACGGCGCGAACCCGTTGGCGACGCCGAGGCCAAGCCTCGACAGGCCGATGAGGAACGGCCGGCTCGGCTTGGCGACGTGCTTGCCGAGCAACGCGAGCGGTGGCGCGCGCAGCGCAGACGACGTCACCGCCCAGCCCATGACCACGGCCACCAAGACTGCCGGCGATCCCGGCGGGGCGACGAACGGCAGCGCGAGAAACGCGAGCACCGACACGACCGTCGCGGCGAGCACCAAGAGACCGATGCGCCCGACGACCCGGCCGACGCGATCCGCGGCCACGCCGGCCGCGTCGTCGGCGAAGACGAGCTGGTCCGCCATCCGCATCCACGCCGCCGCGCCCTTGGGCGGGCCCGCCTGCGCGACGAGCTGCCGCAAGTAGATGACGTAGACGATCCACGTCGCCACGAAGAGTGGACGGCGCCGAGGTAGACGCCGAGCCGACAGCGCGACGGCGGCGCCACGGCCGTCAGCTCAGTGGTTGTCTCGCGGCACGAACGGCCCGAGCGGCACGTTCTCGCCGTCGGGCTCGGCCTCGTCGGGCCGCGGCACGAAGGCGCCGCGCTTGCCGACGAGGAAATCGAGGTCCGCGCCCTGGTCGGCCTGCAGCACGGTGTCGACGTAGAGCTTCCAGTAGCCGCTGCCGAGCGCCGGCGCGGGCGCCTTCCACGTCTTCATGCGCTCGACCAGCTCGGCGTCGCTGATGTCGAGGTGGATGCGGCGGTTGGGTACGTCGAGCTCGATGAAGTCGCCGGTGCGCACCGCGGCGAGCGGGCCGCCGGCGGCCGCTTCGGGCGCGGTGTGCAGGACGACAGTGCCATAAGCGGTGCCGCTCATGCGCGCGTCGCTGATGCGGACCATGTCGGTGATGCCCTTTCTCAGCACCTTCGGCGGCAGCGGCATGTTGCCGACCTCGGCCATGCCCGGATAGCCCTTCGGGCCGCAGTTGCGCAGCACCATGACGCAGGTCTCGTCGATGTCGAGGTTCTCGTCGTCGATGCGGTGGTGGAAATCCTCGATCGTGTCGAAGACGACGGCGCGGCCGCGGTGGACCATCAGCGACG
>JAYTHL010000341.1:0-4093 GCA_043732605.1 Rhizobacter sp.
TTGCGATTGACGGCGGCGACGATGCCGGCCGGAATGCCGATCGCCAAAGCGAACAGCATCGCGACGATCGAGAGCTCGACCGTCGCGGGGAAGCGGGCGATGAACTCGGAGAACACCGGCTCGTGGGTGATGAGCGAGATGCCGAGGTCGCCGTGCAGCGCCTTCCACACGTACTCGCCGTACTGCACCGCGAGCGGCCGGTCGAGCCCGAACTCGTGGACCAGGCGGTGGTAGCGCTCCTCGGTCATGCCGCGCTCGCCCGAGAGCGCCTCGACCGGGTCGCCGGGGATCATGCGGATCAGCGCGAAGACGAGCAGCGTGATGCCCAGGAAGGTCGGCACGACGAGGCCGAGTCGCTTGAACACGAAGCCGAGCATGTCCGTCGCGCCTCAGACCCCGCGAACGCGGGGTGTTCGACAGGCGGCGCGAGGCGAACCATCCGGCCTCGGTCTGCGCTCTTCGAGCGCCGCCCACCCAGCCGCGAGGCACGCGGCCATCCTTGGGGAGACGCTCATGTCGTCGTTCATTCGTTCAAGCGCATTCGTGGCCGGCGCGACTCTGCTGTTCGCGGGCGCAGCCTGGGCCGATCCGTACGCCTTCAGCACCGGCAATCCCGACGGCCGGATCGCCGTCGCCTCGCGACCGGACGCCGGCGGCAAGACGGAGCGCGAAGCGGCCGACGACTTCGTGACGACCGCGCAGACGACGATCACCAGCGCCACGTTCACCGGCCTCTTCGTCGGCCTGCCGGGCGCGGGCGCGCCGACGCTCGGCGAGGTGGCGATCGAGATCTACCGCGTCTTCCCGAACGACTCGAACACCGTCCGCGCGCCCAATGTGCCGACCCGGGTCAATTCGCCCTCCGATGTCGCCTTCGACTCGCGCGACAGCGCCACGGCCGGCCAGCTCTCGTTCTCGACGGCCGTGCTGAGCACATCCTTCACCGCGTCGAACTCGGTGCTGAACGGGATCAACCCGAAGCCGAACCAGACGACCGGCGGCGAAGGAGCCGTGACCGGCAGCGAAGTGCAGTTCACGATCAACTTCGCGATTCCGTTCGTCCTGCCGGCCGATCACTACTTCTTCGTCCCGCAGGTGCAGCTCACGAACGGCGAGTTCTACTGGCTCTCGGCACCCAAGCCGATCGTTGCGCCGGGCACCCCCTTTCCGGCAGGCTTCACCGATCTCCAGTCCTGGGTGCGCAGCGATGCCCTCGACCCGGACTGGCTGCGTGTCGGCACCGACATCGTCGGCGGCCAGACGCCGCCCACGTACAACCAGGCGTTCTCGCTCACCGGTACGGTCGCCGCCGTGCCCGAGCCCGAGAGCTGTGCACTGATGCTCACCGGCCTGGCCGGCATCTCGGTGTTCGCGCGGCGCGGCCGTCGCGGTACCAGGGAAACGCGCGGCGCCTGACGTCTCGTCGCCGCGCGCGGGCATGACCGTCACTGGCCGGTCATGTCCACCTTGTTGAAGAAGTGGTGGGCGGTGGCGTCCATCTTGTAGCCCGTCACTTCCTTCCTCACCGGATCGAAGCGCACCGAGTGCGCGATCGGGATCCACGGCGCTTCCTCGTGCGCGATCTCCTGCGCCTTGGCATAGAAGCCGGCGCGGTCGTTCTGGCGCGTCGCCAGCTTGGCTTTCTGAACCAGGCTCTCGAAGTCCTGATTGCACCAGCGCGAGACGTTGCCGCCGCCCTTGACGGCAGCGCAGCCGAGCAGCGGCACGAAGAAGTTGTCGGGGTCGCCGTTGTCGCCCGACCAGCCGAACATCATCGCGTGCTGCTCGCCGGTCTTGCTGCGCTTCCTGTACTCGCCCCACTCGAAGGTGACGAGCTTGGCGCGCACGCCGATCTTGTCCCAGTCCTGCTGGATCAGCTCGGCCATGCGCTTGCCGTCGGGGTTGTACGGTCGCGTGACGGGCAAGTACCAGAGGTCGACGTCGACGCCGTTCGGATAACCGGCCTGCGCCAGCAGTGCCTTGGCCTTGGCCGGGTCGTAGGGGTAGTCGACGACCTTGTCGTTGTACGACCAGAGCGTCGGCGGGATCGGGTTCTTGGCGACCGCGCCCGCGCCCTGGAAGACGTTGTCGAGGATCGCCTTCTTGTTGACCGCCATGTTGAGCGCCTGGCGCACGAGCTTCGAGTCGAACGGCTTCTTCTCGACGTTGAAGGCGATGTAGCCGACGTTCAGGCCGTTCTGCTGGACCAGGTTGATGGCCGGGTCGTTCTTCATCAGCGCGACGTCGGCCGGCTTCGGGAACGCCATCACGTGGCACTCGCCGGTCTTCAGCTTGGCGTAGCGGACCGACGCGTCGGTGGTGATCGCGTAGACGAGGTTGTCGATCTTCGGCCGGCCGCCCCAGTGCGCGTCGAACGCCTTGTAGCGGATGACCGCGTCCTTCTGGTACGAGACGAACTGGAACGGGCCGGTGCCGATCGGCTCGCGGTCGATGACGTCGGGCGTCTTCGCGGCCATCATCTTGTCGGCGTACTCGGCCGAGAGGATCGAGGCGAAGTCCATCGCCATGTCGGCCATGAAGGGCGCCTCGGGCTTCTTCATCACGAACTTCACCGTCATCGCGTCGATCTTCTCGACGTGGTCGACGATGTCCTTCATGCCCATGTCCTCGAAGTACGCGTAGGTCTGGCCCGGCGTCACCTTCGCGAACGGATGGCTCGGGTCGGCCATGCGGTTGTACGAGAACAGCACGTCGTCGGCGTTGAAGTCGCGCGTCGGCGTGAACTTGGCGTTGCTGTGGAACTTCACGCCCTTCCTGAGCTTGAAGGTGTAGCTCATCCCGTCGGGGCCGGCGCTCCAGCTTTCGGCCAGGCCCGGGACGATGTTGGTCGTGCCGGTGTCGAACTCGACGAGCCGGTTGTAGATCGGCACCGACGACGCGTCGGCGGTCGTGCCGGTCGTGAAGAACTGCGGGTTGAAGCCCTCGGGGCTGCCTTCGGAGCAGTAGACGAGTGTCTTGGCGGCGAAGGCCGCGCCGCAGGCGGCGACGAGCGCGACCGCGGCGGTCGCTTGCAGGGTGCGTCGAAAGTTCATGGGAGGTGTCCTGGCGAGAGCGTTGGCGAAGCGAGAGGCGATGATAGGTTCAGCCGAGCGCGTGCAGCAGCGCCAGCCAGAGCGGTGCGGTGGCGACGAAGCCGAGCGTCGAGACGACGATCGAGGTGCTCGTCTCCGCCTGTAGCGTGCGGTAGCGCTGGGCGAAGATGAGCGCGTTGCTGCCGACCGGCAGCGCGGCCAGCATGACGACGATCGCGAGCGGCGTTCCGGTCAGGCCGATCACGCCGCGCGCGAACGCGAGCACCGCGATCGGCATCAGCACGAGCTTGAGCAACGAGAGCACGACCGCGGCCCGCATCGCGCCCCGCACGCCGTAGTGGGCGAGCGACACGCCGATCAGCACCAGGCACACCGGCACGACGGCCTGGCCGAGCGTCGCCAGGATCTCGTCCGCGACGCCGGCAAGGGCGATGCCGGTCGCGTTCCAGGCCAGGCCGGCGAGCACCGGCAGGATGACCGGATGGATGACGGTGTTCTTCACCGTCGTCGCCAGCATGCCGAGGATGTGTGTGCTGCCGGGAGCGACGCGGCGCTGCTCGCGCGCGAGGTCGAGCTCGACCAGCGCCGTCAGCGCCGTCAGAAGAGTCAGCGAATGCAGGCTCACGATCGTGATGTGCAGCGCCAGGCCGGTCTCGCCGAAGAGCGCCGCGGCGAGCGGAATGCCGACCTGCACCGTGTTCCCGAACGAGGCGGTGATCGCGCGCACGCTCGGCTCGGCAGCGGCGCCCGGCGCGTCGGTCGCCTTCATGCGCAGGACCGCATAGACGACGCCGATGATCGCCAGCGTCGGCACGAAAAAGGCGACGAGGATGCGCGTGTCGAGATGCGCAAAGTCGATCCGCGCGGTCGTCCGGAACAGCAGCGCCGGCACGAAGATGTAGAAGGCGGCGCCGGAGATGACCTGCGCCGCGTCGTCGCTGCCGAGCTTGCCGCTGCGCGACACCGCCCAGCCGATCGCGACCACCGCGAAGATCGCGAACAGCTTGACGAAGACCAGCGCCGACATGGGGGCGCAGTAT
>JAYTHL010000342.1:0-4083 GCA_043732605.1 Rhizobacter sp.
CCCTCGTAGACCATGTGCTCGTAGACCTCGTCGCTGATGACGACGACATCGGTCGGCCGGAGCAGCTCGGCGAGCCGCAGCATGTCTGCCGACGACCAGACAGTGCCGCTCGGGTTGTGCGGCGAGTTGACGATGATCGCTTTCGTGCGCGCGTTGAGCACGGCGGCGATGCGGTCGAAATCGGGCTTGAAGGTGCGCGGCGTGAGCGGGACGTGCACGGGCGTGCCGCCGGCCATCGCGACGTTCGGCGCGTAGCTGTCGTAGCAGGGGTCGAGGACGATGACCTCATCGCCCGGCCCGACGAAGGCCAGCACCGCGGTGAGGATCGCCTGCGTCGCGCCCGCGGTCACCGTGATCTCGCTCGCCGGGTCGTAGCGGCGGCCGTAGAGCGCCTCGATCTTGGCGGCGATCCGCTCGCGCAGGATCGGCACGCCGGTCATCGGCGGGTACTGGTTGAGGCCGGCGCGCATGGCGGCGTCGACGCCGTCGATCAGCGCCGGATCGCAGTCGAAGTCCGGGAAGCCCTGGCCGAGGTTGACGGCGCCGCGCTCGAGCGCGAGGGCCGACATCACGGTGAAGATCGTCGTGCCGACGTTGGGCAGGCGGCTCGTGATCGTCGGCGTGCGTTCGCTCATGTCGTCAGAGTTGGTAGTCGTGGGCGTCGCCGGCCATCGCCCGCTCGACCAGCGGGCGGGTCAGGCGGTCGGAAGTCATCTCGGCGAATGCGTAGACGAAGTTGCGCAGGTAGGCGCCGCGCTTGAAGGCGATGCGCGCGACGTTCTGGCCGAAGAGATGGCCGATCGGACGGGCGACGAGATCGGAGGTCGTGCCTTCCTCGCGCATCGCGATCTCGGCGACGATGCCGACGCCGAGACCGAGCCGCACGTAGGTCTTGATGACGTCGGCGTCGATCGCCTCCAGCACGACGTTGGGCTGGAGCTTCCTCGTCGCGAACGCCGCGTCGATGCGCTTGCGGCCAGAGAACGACGGGTGATAGGAGATCAGCGGCAGCGGCGCCAGGTCTTCGATCGAGACGCGCTCGACCTGCGCCAGCGGATGCCCCGCCGGCAGCACCAGCACGTGCTGCCACGCGTAGCAGGGCAGGGTGACGAGGTCGGGAAATTCGTCGAGCGATTCGGTCGCCAGGCCGAAGTCGGCGACCTCCTCGAACACCATCTTGCCGACCTGCTCGGGCGTGCCCTGGTGCAGGCTGATGTTGACCTTCGGGAAGCGCTTTCGCATCTGCGCGATCGGCGCCGGCAGGAAGTAGCGCGCCTGGCTGTGCGTGGTCGCGATCGAGAGCGTGCCGGCGTCCTGCTTCGAGAACTCGTCGCCGATCTTCTTGAGGTTGCCGACCTCGCGCATGATCACCTCGATCGCCTTCAGCACCTCGCGACCGGGCTCGGTGACGCGGCGCAGGCGCTTGCCGTGGCGCGCGAAGATGTCGATGCCGAGCTCGCCCTCGAGCTCGAGGATCGCCTTGGAGACGCCGGGCTGCGACGTGAACAGCGCCTTCGCGGTCTCGGTGAGGTTGAGGTCGCGGCGCACCGCTTCCTGAACGAACCTGAATTGGTGGAGGTTCATGGAAGCGGCGGATTATTCACCGAAGCCCGCGGCATCGAGGGAGGCCCGGGCCATCGCGTCGAGGACCGCGTCGTGCTCGCCGATCGCTGCGTGCAGTCGGATGACGAGCGCCGGATGCGCGGCGCGGATGGCGTCGACGAGCGGCGGCAGGTCCTTGCGCAGGTGTCCGCCGGTGCCGAGGAAGAGCGGCACGACGTCGACCTCGCTGGCCCTTTCGGCGGCGAGCGCGTCGACCGCCTCGCCGAGCGTCGGCGTCATCATCTCCAGGAAGGCGAGGCGCACCGCGAGCGTGGGCTCGGCTCGTCGGATGCGCTCCGCGACGGCCTCGAACGGCTCGGCCCAGCGCGCGTCGCGCGCGCCGTGGGCGAAGAGAACCAAAGCGCGCGTCATCGTCAGCGAAAGCGAACAAGCCAGCTGAAGGCCGCGAACGAGAGCACGAGATAGACCGCGCCCGGCGTCGCCGCGACGACCCAGGGCGTCCAGTTGCCGAGCAGGCCGAGGTGGCGGAAGACGTTGTTGAGGAGGACGAAGCTCACGCCGAGCATGATGCCGACGAAGACCTTCAGGCTCACTCCCCCCGAGCGCGCATGCAGGTAGGCGAAGGGCAGGGCGAGCCCGACCATCACGAGGCAGGCGAACGGATAGAGCGCCCGGTTCCAGAACTGGATCTTCTGGATCTGCGCCGCCTGCTCGTTCTCGTCGAGATGGCCGATGTAGCGCCAGAGGTCGAGCGTCGACATCGTCGAGACCGGAAGCACCGCGGCCGCGACGACGGCCGGCGACAGCGTGCTGCGCCACTCGAGGCTGGCGAGCTTGTCCTGGCGCGCGCTCGACGCGGCGCCGGCCTCGACCCAGCGCGTGACGACGACGTCGGCCAGGCTCCACACGCCGTTCGTGCCGACCGTCGCGCGGGCGGCCGCGGTGCGCGTCAGGAGTCTGCCGTCGGCATCGAACTCGAAGATCCGCACGTCGCGCAACAGGCTGCCGCGCTCGGCCGACGCGACGTTGATCGAATAGCTGCGCTCGCCGTCGGGCGTGACGGCGTGCTCCTTGATCCAGGCGCCCGAGCGGCCGAGATTCAGGCTGCCGCTGAAGCCGGCGCGCAACTGGCCCGCGATCTTCTCGCTATAGGGCGAGACGTAGTCGCCGATGACGAAGGTGAAGGCGCCGAAGACGAGAGCCAGGCTGCCGAGCAGCCAGAGGGCACGCGCCGGCCCGAGCCCGCCGGTGCGCAGGATCGTGTACTGCGAGGTCTGAGCCAGCCGGGCGAGCGCGTAGATCGTGCCGATCAGCACCGCGAGCGGCATCAGCTCGTAGAGATGGCTTGGCGCGTGGAGCAGCGAGTAGACCGCCGCGTGCGCCGCCGTGTAGCCGTTCTTGCCGACGTCGCGCAGTTCGTCGACGAAATCGATGAAGAAGAAGAGGGCGAGGAACGAGATGCCGACGAAGACGACGGCAGAGGCGATGTCGACGTAGAAGAGCCGGCGGACGGTCCTCATGCGGCCGTCGCCGCAGCCGGGGCGCGCGGGCCGCGGTGTCGGGCGACGACGGGCCGGCGCATGCCGTTCTCGCGCCACCAGATCGTCAGCACGGCGATGCCGAACGCCGTGCCGTGCAGGCCGGCGAGCGCGACGCCGAGGCCGACGCGGCCGCTGCCGACCCACGACTGCGACATGTTGATGAGGTTGTAGTAGACGAAGAACGCGAGCAGCGCGAACAGCAGGTTCCAGTTGCTCGCGTGGCGCGGGTTCGATGCCGACATGCCGATGCCGAGAAGCAGCATGTTCGCGGCCGCGAGCACCAGGCCGACGCGCCAGACGAGCTCGCCCCGGTTCAGCGGCGTCGGATCCTGAAGCAGCGCCACCGTCGGCAAGGCGCGCGGCGGCAGTCCGCCGGCCGCGGCGAGGACGCGCTCGCCGGCCTGGGCGCGGTAGGTCTCGAAGCGCGACAGCGTCTTGTCGCCGCTGCTCTTGTCCTGCTCGTTGCGCTGGCCCTTGTTGAGGACGATGAAGCGGCCCTCGTCGTCGCTCTGGATCGAGCCCGACCTCGCGGAGGTGACGGCCTCCGTGCTGCCGTGCGTGGAGACGATGAAGACGTTGCGACCGGTCGCCGGATCGCTCGCCGCGCCCTCGAAGAAGAACGTGCGCTCGCCGTCGGCCGAGGTCTGGAACTGGCCGGGCGCGACGCGCGACAGGTCGGAGCGGCGCTCGAACTGGTCCTTCAGTTCGGCGCTGCGCTCGTTCTGCCACGGCCAGACGAAGATCGAGAGCAGGCCGATGAGGAGCAGCACCGGCCAGCTCGTGCGCAGCACCGGCCGCACGAAGCGGCCGAGCGGCACGCCGCTCGCGAACCAGATCGTCATCTCGCTGCCGCGGTACATGCGCGAGAGCGTCGCGACGACCGCGACGAAGAGCGAGAGCGCGAGCATCGTCGACAGGTGGCCGAGGCCGATGTAGGCGAGCAGCAGCATCACGTCCTGCGGCGAGACCCGGCCGGCCG
>JAYTHL010000343.1:0-4068 GCA_043732605.1 Rhizobacter sp.
ATCGTCGCGCACCCGAGCGCGCATCCGCAGCCGAAGGCGACGGGGCACGACTGCACGAGCCTGGTCGTCTCGGTCGCGAACCGGCCGGGCGCGGTCCACGACCTGCTGCAGCCGCTCAAGCTCCACGGCGTGTCGATGACGCGCTTCGAGTCGCGGCCGGCGCGCTCGGGGCAATGGGAGTACTACTTCTACATCGACCTCGAAGGCCATCCGGACCAGCCGAACGTCGCGCTGGCGATGCGCGAGCTCCGCGAAGCCTGCGCCTTCTTCAAGCTGCTGGGCACGTATCCGGTCGACTCCCACTGATGGCGCCCGCACGCTCTCTTCGTTCGCCCCCCGAGGGGGCGGCAACGCCCTTGGGGCGGCCCGGTGGGCGTTGTTGATGTTCGAACAACTCGGCGTCATCGGATGCGGCCTCATCGGCGGCTCGTTCGCGCTCGCGCTCAAGCGGGCCGGCATGGTCGGCCGCGTCGTCGGCTACAGCAAGTCGCCATCGACGACCGAGCAGGCGCGGCGGCTGGGCGTCATCGACGTGGTCGCCGAGTCGGCGCTGCTCGCCGTCTCGGGATCCGACATCGTGCTCGTCGCGGTGCCGGTGGCGGCGATGGAGGCGACGTTCAAGGCGATCCGCCACCTGATCGATCCCGGCACGCTCGTGATGGACGTCGGCTCGACCAAGCGCGACGTCGTCGACGCAGCGCGACGCGTGCTCAAGGATCGCATCGGCTCGTTCGTGCCGGCGCATCCGATCGCGGGCAAGGAGGTCTCGGGCATCGAGCACGCCGACGGCACGTTGTTCCAGGGCCGCCAGGTCATCCTCACGCCGCTGCCGCAGACCTCTCCCGATCTGCTGCAGAAGGCGACCAACGCGTGGGCGGCGATCGGCTCGCACGTGCTGCGCATGACGCCCGAGAACCACGACGCCGCGTTCGCCGCAGTCAGCCACCTGCCGCACATCCTCGCCTTCGCCTTCTTCAATGCGATCTCGCGCCAGCCCGCGGGCCGCGACTATCTCTCGCTCGGCGGCCCGGGCTTTCGCGACTTCACCCGCATCGCGGCGAGCAATCCCGAGGTCTGGCGCGACATCCTGATGGCCAACCGCGAAGAGATCCTGAAGCAGACGCAGCACTTCCGTCATGCGCTCGACGCGATGGAGCACGTCGTGCGGACCGGCAACGCGGAAGCACTCGAGTCGCTGATCCGCAGCGCGAGCGAGGCGCGCGCCGGCTGGCAGATGAACTCGGCGACGCCGCACACGCACCGCTGACCGGTCGCTCGCCCACGCCACCGCGAACGCCGCGCCGCGCACCATGTTCTCGACCCACTTCCTCGACCTGCCGCCGCTCTCCGGCATCGCCGGCACGGTGCGCGTGCCGGGCTCGAAGAGCATCTCGAACCGCGCGTTGCTGCTGGCCGGATTCGCCGAGGGCACGACGGAGATCTCCGGCCTGCTCCACTCCGACGACACACGGGTGATGATCGACGCGCTCCGGCAGCTCGGCTGCCGCGTCGAGGGCGACGGCCACGTGCTCGCGGTCACCGGCATCGGCGCACGACCGCCTGCGGTCGAGGCCACGCTCTGGCTCGGCAACGCCGGCACGGCGATGCGGCCGCTCGTCGCGGCGCTGGCCGTCACCGCGCCGCCGGGCGCGCGCTACGAGTGCAGCGGCACGGCGCGGATGCACGAGCGGCCGATCGGCGACCTCGTCGATGCCTTGCGCGCGCTCGGCTGCGCCATCGACTACCTCGAGCAGCCGGGCTATCCGCCGCTCGCGATCACCGCGCCTGCCGCACCGCTCGCCTTCGACCGGCCGATCGCCGTGCGCGGCAACGTCTCGAGCCAGTTCCTGACTTCGTTGCTGATGGCGCTGCCGCTGCGTGCCGGCGCCGGTGGCGCGACCGTCCAGGTCGAAGGCGAGCTGATCTCGAAGCCCTATGTCGACATCACGCTGAAGCTCCTGGAACGCTTCGGTGTCGACGTCGAGCGCGACGGCTGGCAGTGCTTTCGCCTGCGCTCGGCCGGCTTGCGCTCGCCGGGCCGCTTCGCGGTCGAGGCCGATGCGTCGTCGGCGTCGTACTTCATCGCCGCCGGCGCGATCGCCGCGACCGGCAGCGCGCTGCGCATCGAAGGTGTCGGTGCGGACTCGATCCAGGGCGACATCGCCTTCGTCGACGCGGCGCGGGCGATGGGCGCTGCGATCGTCGCCGGACCGACGTGGCTCGAGGTGCGGCGCGGCCGCTTTCCGCTGACCGCGATCACGCTCGACTGCAACGCGATCCCCGATGCCGCGATGACGCTGGCGGCGCTGGCCCTCTTCGCCGACGGCACGACGCGGCTCGAGAACATCGCGAGCTGGCGCGTCAAGGAGACCGACCGGCTCGCGGCGATGGCGACCGAGCTGCGCAAGGTCGGCGCGAACGTGGAGGAAGGCGCCGACTGGCTGGCGATCACGCCGCCCGCGAACTGGCGCGCGGCCGCGATCGACACCTACGACGATCACCGCATGGCGATGACGCTCTCGCTGGCCGCGTTCAACGCCGTCGCCGGCGTCGCGTCCAGCCAGCCGATCCGCATCCACGATCCGCGCTGCGTCGGCAAGACCTGGCCGGACTATTTCGAGACGTTGTTCGCGGTGGCGTCGACGCCGCTCGCCGCGGTCCCGGTGCTGGCCATCGACGGACCGAGCGCGTCGGGCAAGGGCACTCTGGCGAGCGCCGTCGCCGCCGCGCTCGGCTACGTCCTGCTCGACTCCGGCGCCATCTACCGCGCCACCGCGGTCGCCGCGTTGCAATCGGGCGTCGGCGCCGACGACGAGCCCGGCCTCGAAGCGCTCGCGCTGTCGATGAGCCTGCGCTTTGCCGCCGGCCGCACCTTCCTCGACGGCGCCGACGTCAGCGACGCGTTGCGAATCGAGCAGGTCGGCGCCCTCGCCTCGCGCATCTCCGCGTGGCCGCGTGTGCGGCGCGCCGTGCTCGGCGTGCAGACCGCCTTCCGGCGCCTTCCCGGACTCGTCGCCGACGGTCGCGACATGGGCACGGTCGTCTTCCCCGACGCCACCCTCAAGGTCTTCCTCACCGCGAGCGCCGCCGAGCGTGCAGAGCGCCGGTACAAGCAGTTGATTTCAAAGGGGATTTCCGCTAATATCGATAATCTCCGTGCAGACCTGCAGGTGCGTGACGCCCGCGACGTGAATCGCAGCGTGTCGCCCTTGCAGCCAGCCGAAGGCGCGCTCCTTCTGGACAACTCTGCGCTCACGATCGAAGCCTCGGTCACTGCAGTGCTCGAAGCCTGGGAAGAGCGGCGACCCTTTCATCGCACGGAGATGCAAGAGTCGTAGAAAGAACCGGCCCGGCGCTTCCCCTCCGCATGCCTCCTGGCATCCAGAAGCGCCGGATCTGAAACCTAACCCGCGGTCCGTGCCGCACCGGAAACACCCAAACACATGTCCCAAGCTCAAGTTGCCACGCCGCGCACGCCCGAAGTGTTCGCGCCCGATTCCTTCGCCGCGATGTTCGAGGACTCGCTCAAGAAGGCCGAGATGCGCAGCGGTGAAGTCATCACTGCCGAGGTCGTTCGCGTTGAGCACAGCTTCGTCGTCGTCAACGCCGGCCTCAAGTCGGAAGCCTACGTTCCGATCGACGAATTCAAGAACGACCAGGGCGAGCTCGAAGTTCAGCCCGGCGACTTCGTCTCGGTCGCGATCGACGCGGTCGAGAACGGCTACGGCGACACGATCCTGTCGCGCGACAAGGCCAAGCGCCTCGCCTCGTGGTTGTCTTTGGAAAACTCGTTGGAGTCCGGCGAGTTCGTCACCGGCACTGTCAACGGCAAGGTCAAGGGCGGCCTCACGGTGCTCGTCAACGGCATCCGCGCCTTCCTGCCGGGCTCGCTGCTCGACACGCGTCCGGTCAAGGACATGACGCCGTTCGAAGGCAAGACGATGGAGTTCAAGGTCATCAAGCTCGACCGCAAGCGCAACAACGTCGTGTTGTCGCGCCGCGCTGTGGTTGAAGCCAGCATGGGCGAAGAACGCGCCAAGCTGATGGAAACCCTGAAAGAGGGCTCTG
>JAYTHL010000344.1:0-4049 GCA_043732605.1 Rhizobacter sp.
GGTGACGAGCCTGACCCCGGCACTGGTCACAACGGTTGGGGCTGCTTCGTTCCCGACCTGACCCGGTTGGCCGCGCTTCCATGCGGGGAGGCCCGTCGATGCCGATTCTAGGCGGTGGGATGTGTCCGATCGGCCTGCAAGGTCGCTTCAGGCGCGAACGCCGAGCTCGTCGCCGTCGTATTCCACGCCGAGCGGCTCGACGATGAGTCGCTTCGGACCCGCTTCCACCGCGCCGGCGACCCAGGCGTCGACGCCGGTCTTGCGCGCGATCGCTGCCGTGCGCTCGGCGTCGGCACGATCGACGAAGAGCGCGAAGCCGGCGCCCATGTTGAACGTGCCGTAGGCCTCGCGGTCGTCGAGCGCGGCTTCGGTCTGGATGAACGACAGCACCGCCGGCACCTCGGGCAAGGTGTCGATGCGGTAGGTGAACGCGCCGCGGTGGCGCATGAGCTTGCGCCAGCCGTGGCCGGTGATGTTGACGGCGTAGTGCACGCGCACGCCGGCCTTGAACAGCGCTTCGGTGATCGGCGAATAGAGCACGGTCGGCTCGAGCAGCGCCTCGCCATAGCTGATCGGCACCGCGCTCGACGGCAGCGGCGTGAGGTAGCCGCGCGGCAATCGAGTGGCGAGCTCGCGTGCAAGGCTGAGACCATTGGCGTGGATGCCGCTCGAGGCGAGCAGCACGATGGCGTTGCCGGGCCCGAGCCGCTCGCCGAGCGAGAGGCGCTCCTTCGGCCGGACGATGCCCGTGCACGCGGCCGCGAGGTCGACGCGCCCGGACTCGACGATGCCCGCGAGGGCCGGCGTCTCGCCGCCGCCCCAGGTGATGCCGCAGTGATCGCAGGCGCGCTTCCAGCCGGCGACGAGCTGGCGCGAGCGCTCGGCGTCGTCGAACCAGGCCGAGCCGCCGGCGGCCCAGTAGGCCTGCACGACGATCGGCGTCGCGCCGACGGTGATGACGTCGTTGACCGCCATCGCGATCGTGTCTTGGGCGACCTTGGCGTAGGCGCTCGCGCCGGTCAGCAACGCCATTTCGTCGGCGACGAGCGCCTTCGAGCCGAGGCACTCGACGATGCTCGCGAGGTAGAACGGGCCGACGTCGATGACATACGCCGATTCGCCGCGCGAGGCCTCGACCTCGCTGAAGCCGTGCCCGTCGAGGTGGATGGCTGTGGCGGCAGCGGCCCTTTGCGCAGCAATCTTGAGCGGATCGATCCGCTTGTAGTCGACCCCGGACGCGCCGTACGTGAGCGGCGCGGGAACGGTCGGGATATTCGATGCGTCTGTGGCCACGGCAGCGCGCATTATCCCGCAGCGCCGATGCGCCGAGAGGCGGCCCGTAGAATCGTTTGGATGTCCTCCATGGTGCTCGCGCGCAAGTACCGGCCGCGCAATTTCGAGACGCTGGTGGGGCAGCCGCACGTCGTCCAGGCGCTCGCCAACGCGCTCACCCAGCAGCGCCTGCACCACGCCTATCTCTTCACCGGCACGCGCGGCGTCGGCAAGACGACGATCGCGCGCATCCTCGCGAAATCGCTCAACTGCACCGGCCCGGACGGGCAGGGCGGCATCACCGCGCATCCGTGCGGCGTGTGCGCCGCGTGCCTCGACATCGACGACGGCCGCTTCATCGACTACGTCGAGCTCGACGCCGCCTCGAACCGCGGCGTCGACGAGATCACGCGCCTGCTCGACCAATCGGTCTACAAGCCGGTCGTCGGCCGCTTCAAGGTCTACCTGATCGACGAAGTCCACATGCTCTCGTCGCACGCGTTCAACGCGATGCTGAAGACGCTCGAGGAGCCGCCCGAGTACCTGAAGTTCATCCTCGCGACCACCGATCCGCAGAAGGTGCCGCCGACGGTGCTGTCACGCTGCCTGCAGTTCAACCTCCGGCCGATGGCGGCCGAGACGATCGTCGAGCACCTGACGACGATCCTCGGCAGCGAAGGCGTTGCGGCGGAGCCGGTCGCGCTCAAGCTCATCGCCCGCGCCGCGCGCGGCTCGATGCGCGATGCGCAGTCGCTGACCGATCAGGCGATCGCCTACGGCAGCGGTCGTGTCGAGGAAGCGGGCGTGCGCCAGATGCTCGGCGCGGTGGACCGCAGCCATGCGATCCGCGCTGTCGAGGCCGCGGCGGCGCGCGACGGCGCCGGATTGATCGCCGCCGTCGACGGCCTGCGCGAGCTCGGCCTGTCGGCGCCCGGCGCGCTCGAGGAGATGGCCGTGCTGCTCCAGGAGATGGCGGTGGCACAAGCGGTCCCGGGCGCGGTCGATGCGGGAGACGCCGACGGTGAAGTCGTGCTGCGACTCGCCGCACTGCTGCCGGCCGACGAGACGCAGCTGCTCTACAGCATCGCGCTCGCCGGTCGTGCCGAGCTGGCTCTGGCGCCCGACGAATACAGCGGGCTCGTGATGGTGCTGTTGCGGATTCTGGCGTTCGCGCCTGCCGACGGTCGCGCTGCGTCGCCGTCGACGCCGCCGACCGCGGCCGCGCCGGCGCCGGTGCCGCGCGCGCCGACGCGCAGCCCCGTCGAGCCCGTGGAGCCGGTCGCGCAGGCGCGGCCGGAGAGCAAAGCGGCGTCGCCCGAGCCGAGCGCGCCGCTCGACATGCCCGATGCCACGCGCACCGAAGGCAGCATCGTCGCCGACCGCTGGGCCGCGCTCATCCGTCGTCTCGCCGACGCGGGCGCGATCTCTGCCATGGTGCGCGAGCTCGCGATGCAGGCGCAAGGGCTGGCGCTCGTCGAGAGCGCAGGAGTGCAGACCTGGCACCTGCGCGTCGAGCGCGAGAACCTGCGCGCACCGGCGCTGCGCGAGCGTCTGCAGTCGGCGGCGAGCCAGCTCGACGGCCGCGAGATCCGGCTCGAGATCGAGGCCGGCACGGTCGGCGACACGCCGGCGATGCGCGACTCGGCCGAGCGCGATCGGCGCCAGGCCGAGGCCGAGCGCGTCATCCACGACGATCCGCTGGTCCAGGCGTTGATGGCGCAGTACAAGACCGCGCGCATCGTTCCGGGCTCGGTCAAGCCGCATTAGCGGCTCGGCCCGGCCACGTTTCACGAAGGAGCACACGACATGATGAAGGGCCAACTTGCCGGCTTGATGAAGCAGGCGCAGGCGATGCAGGACAACCTCAAGAAGGCGCAGGACGAGCTCGCGACGATCGAGGTCGAGGGACAGTCGGGCGCGGGCCTCGTCAAGGTCACGATGACCTGCAAGCACGCGGTCAAGCGGATCGCGATCGACCCGAGCCTGCTCGGCGAGGACAAGGACATGCTCGAGGACCTGCTCGCCGCCGCGTTCAACGACGGCGTGCGCCGCGCCGAGGAAGTCAGCAACGAGAAGATGGGCAAGCTCACCGCCGGCATGCCGATGCCGCCCGGCATGAAGCTGCCGTTCTGATGCCCGCTGGCGCCTCACTTCGTTCGCTGCAAGCCGAGGGGGCGCGCGGCCGCCTTGGGGCGGCCCGGCGGCGGTCGCAGACAGCTTCGAGTGGCAGCTGAGCCCTCGCTGGAAGGTTTGGTCGAGGCGTTGCGGCGCCTTCCCGGCGTCGGCGTCAAGTCGGCGCAGCGCATGGCGTGGCATCTGCTGCAGCACGACCGCGAAGCCGCTCGCCGCATCGCCGACGCGCTGCAGACCGCCGTCGCGCGCATCCGCCATTGCGAGCGCTGCCACACCTTCACCGAGGCCGAGGTGTGCAGCATCTGCCTCGATCCCGGAAGAGACGCGCGCCAGCTCGTCGTCGTCGAGACGCCGGCAGACCAGGCGGCGTTCGAGCGCACGGGCAGCTACCGCGGCCTCTACTTCGTGCTGATGGGCCGGCTCAGTCCGCTCGACGGCATCGGTCCGTCGGAGATCGGCGCGCGCCAGTTGCTCGACCGCGCGACCGACGGCCGCGTCGAGGAGGTGATCCTCGCGACCAACTTCACGGCCGAGGGCGAGGCGACGGCGCACGTGCTCTCGGAAGCGCTGCAGTCGCGCGGCGTGCGTGTCACGCGGCTGGCGCGCGGCGTGCCGATCGGCAGCGAGCTCGAGTACGTCGATCT
>JAYTHL010000345.1:0-4042 GCA_043732605.1 Rhizobacter sp.
AGGGCGAAGAGGCCCGGACCGGGCGAGGCGTCGGCGAGCCCGGCGAGGCGCACCAGCGAGAGCAGCACGCCGACCGTGAAGACCTCGACCATGTTCCACCGCCCGGCCTGGTGCAGCGCACGCACGCACCAGGCGAAGCCGGCCACCTTCTTGCCGAGCGAGAGCGGGAACAGCACGTACAGGCGCAGGGCGATGAACGCCGCGGGCGCGACCAGCGACGTGAGCGCAGCGACGACGGCGACGACCGGCATGCCGCTCTGCCAGGCGTCCCAGACCGCGGCCGGCAGCGTCGTCGACTCCGAGCCGCCGCGCAGGTTGAGCGACAAGAGCGGCGTGTTGATCGCCATCAGATAGGCGGCGGCAGCAGCGACCGTGAGGGCGAGGACGGCGTCGATCGAGAGCCGGTGCGGCCGGCCGAGGACGGCTTCGCAGCGCGTGCAACGCGCCGTCTCGCCGGGTGCCACCGGGTGCCACCGGTGGGCCAGGCCGCACTCCTCGCAGACCACCAGGGAGGCTTCGTCCCGACTCATCCGCATCCAGGGCAAGGTGCGAAGGTGCGCGGCTGCGCTCCCTCGGGGCCGGAGCCCGCGGCGATTATCACGGGACGCAGCGCCGCGCGGACGACGCGTTCGTCAGGATCCGGATTTGTCGAGGGACGCGACGCTGCGCACCTGTGGCGCCAACATCGCCGAGGCCGTCGATAGCGCCACGCCGGAGCTGTCGGCGCGCTGGCGGGCGGCACGGTCGACCGCGCCGCTGACCGTCGAGTAGAAAAGCATCAGCAGCACCAGGATCGCCAGCGCGCCGGCAGCCAGCAAGCCGTTGCGGATCACGAAGCCTCGTCGTTCGCTCATCGATCTCACCTTGGTCAGCGGGCAGTGGAGCGATGCAGGGCTTGCGATCGTTGCCGCTGCGCGTGGCGCGGCTGATCACGGCGGGACTTCTCGGACCTGGTGGCGCCGGCGTTCGGCGCCGGATGGCCGACAGGCGCTTCGATCATCGCCGTCGGCGAGGAATTGAAGAACCAGCGAAGGAAGTGATTCCAGCGGGCCAGTCGGCTCGAGGCCGCGTCCGGTGTCATGAGCAAATGTTAACCATGCCCCGAAGCCGGCGAAGCCGGGCGAGCGCGGCTCCGCTCGTCGGACTCTGCCTACAGGGGAAACGACAGGACGCTTTCCTACACCGCTCGCGCCACTGATCGGACGCGCCGCGGGCATGCATCGTGCGACCATTCCGTCGGTTCGCTGGGAACCTGGGAGCTCTCGACATGCTGATCCGGATCGGCTACGACATCGAACTCGCCGTCGCCACGCCAATGGCTGTGATCTACCTCCTGCGCGTGCACCCGTCGCGAGCGCACGACCTGGTCGCACCGGAGAACGTGCAGGTGAGCGGTGGCTTGGTGCCCGAGGAGTACATCGACACTTTCGCCAACCACTGCGGCCGCATCAACGTGCCGCTCGGCATGGAGAAGGTGCGCATCACCAACGACGCTCTCATTCGCGACTCGGGCGAGCTCGACGTCGTCAACGCCGATGCGCGCCAGCACGACCCGACCGAGCTGCCCTTCTCGACCGTGCAGTTCCTGCTGCCGAGCCGCTATTGCGAGGTCGACAGCGAATTGCTCGGCTTTGCCTGGAACCAGTTCGGCGGCACCGCGCCCGGCTGGCCGCGCGTGCGCGCGATCTGCGACTTCGTCCACTCGCACCTCAAGTTCAACTACAAGACCGCCCGCCCGACCCGCACGGCGCTCGACGCGTTCCGCGAGAAGGAAGGCGTCTGCCGCGACTTCACGCACCTGGCGATCACGCTCTGCCGCTGCATGAACATCCCGGCGCGCTACACGACTGGCTACCTTGGCGACATCGGCGTGCCCTACGCTGGCCAGATGGATTTCAGCGCCTGGTTCGAGGTCTTCCTGGGCGAGCGCTGGTACACGTCGGACGCGCGTCACAACGTGCGTCGAATCGGCCGGATCATCCAGGCCATCGGCCGCGACGCCGGCGACGTGCCGATCACGATGTGCTTCGGCCCGAGCACGGTGCTGCGCTTCGACGTCGTCACCGACGAAGTCGTCGCCCCGGCCGACCTGGCCGCCGGGGCCTGACGCAGCGCCTGTCAGCGGCGCGCTGACGAAGCGCCCGCGGCGGCGGCCAGAGGTGGCACCCGCGTCGATGCGGGCGTCTTCACCGCCGCCGGAATCGCACTGCTCGTGCGGGACAGCGCGACGCAGTTCTCGTCTGCCTTCGACGCTTCGCCCTTCGATCCGGGATCGATAAACGGAATGATCGCGGCGAGCGGATTCAGCAGCGCCAGAAGCGCGGCCGCCCCGACCTTGCCGGCGAGCTTGCCCAGCTCGAGCGACACCGCCGGCTTGCCGAACGTCCCCTTCACGTGGACCGGCGTGCGCAGCGTCAGCGGACTGAAGTTCTTCGGCGACACGACGGCGCGCAGGTCGAGGCTCTCGTCGCGCAGCGACAAGCTGCCGTCGATCCAGACGGTCGTCACGTCGGTGTTGATGACGAATACTTTCGGCCGCGCGACGCCCTTGACGACGTCGAGATCGGCGACGTTGCAGGCGATCGCCAGCGGCTGATCGCCCATGACCACCACGCCGAGCGCTTGCGCGATGTCGAGGCCGGCGGCCTCGATCGCCAGGTGCGAGATCGCCGCGTCGCGCATGTGCATGCGGATGTCGCCGTCGAGGCTGCCGAGGATCTCGGCGGTCGAGCGTCCCTGCCCTTTGACCTTGACGATCGCGTCGAGCTTGCCCGACAGATAGGGCGGCTGCTTCTCGTCCCGCTTCAGGCGCAGCCACTGCGCCAGGTTGACGCCGAGGAAGCGCATGTCGGCCGTCCACAACGCCTTGTCGGTGCGGCCGTCGAGCTGGAGATAGCCGACAAGGCGTCCTTGCGCGGTGACGCCCTCGATGTCCGCGAGGGTCAGCACGCCGTCGGCCAGCAGCAGATGGACGCGCGCCGGCCGGAGCGGCTCGATCACGTCGGTGCCAGGATCGAAAGTGCCGACTTCGGCGACGACGTTGGCGTCCATCACGCGCAGCGACGGAAGGTCGAACTTCTTGTCCGGGATGACGCGGCCCGCCGCGGCGGTCGGCGTCGTGCTGCCGCTGCCCTGGACAGGCGTACCGACCGCAGGACCCAGGTCGGCGAGCGCCAGGCGCGAGCCGCCGATGCGGCCGGACAGCAGCGGCACCTTGCGCCGCGCGTCGTACGTGAAGGCACCGTTGAGCTGACTCGTGCCGATCGTCGCGGTGTCGAACACCGCCTTCCACAGGCCGGCGTCCTTGACAAGGAAACCGGTTGTCTTGAACGGCGGGGTCGTCGGCAAGGTGATGCCGAGCGGATCGCCGGCCGCGGCGAGCGACGGCCCGGTCAGGCTGAACCTCCCCTTCAGCGCCGCGAAGTGCAACGGATCGGTCGTGCTGCCGTCGAAGCTCAGATTCGCGCGGCCGATCGTCGCCCGCAGGCCGAGAGGCTGCGCCTGGGCTTCGGCGCCTTCGGCGAGGAAGCCGAGGACGCCGGCGGTGCGCAGGTCGATCTTCACGGGCAGGTTGCGGTACTGCCCGGTCGCGTTCAGCCGCAAACCGCTCTCGCCAGCGGCCAGGCGCACGCTCTGCGGCGGCCCGGACGCGCCGGCCGCGCCGCCGGCGCGCACGAAGATGCCGTTGCCCGATCCGGCGATCGCCGGCGCGCTCGCGGCCACGGAGGACGAGCCGACGATCGACTCGCTGCTGCTCGCAGCACCCATCGCCGCGGGCGTGTCGCGGCTGCCGTCGCTGAGGGCGAAGCGGCTGTCGATCCCGGCCGGCAGGATGTCGTCGACATAGAGGACGTGGCCGTCGCCGACGCGCAGGACGCCGAACGTCGGCAGCGCCGTCGGCTTGACGCCGTCGTCCGTCGTCTTCCTCGTGCCGAACTGCCACGAGGCGCGACCGTCGGCGGCCCGCTGGAGCACACCGTCGAGCTCGCTCGCCTCGAGGACCGCGACGTGCAGCGGTCCGCCGCGCCAGGCGCGCCACAGG
>JAYTHL010000346.1:0-4036 GCA_043732605.1 Rhizobacter sp.
GGCGACGTGCTCTCGGAAGCGGCGGCGCTGTTCGAGTCGGGCGTGAAGGAGCTGCTCGTCATCAGCCAGGACACGAGCGCCTATGGCGTCGACGTTCGCTACCGCACCGGCTTCTGGGACGGCCGACCGGTGAAGACGCAGCTCCTGTCGCTCTGCGAGCGGCTGGCCGAGATCGCCGCGCCGCACGGTGCGTGGGTGCGGCTGCACTACGTCTATCCGTATCCGCACGTCGACGCGGTGCTGCCGCTGATGGCGACCGGCGCGATCCTCCCGTACCTCGACGTGCCGTTCCAGCACTCGCATCCCGACGTGCTCCGGCGCATGAAGCGACCCGCGAGCGGCGAGAAGAACCTCGAGCGGCTCTCACGCTGGCGCGAGATCTGCCCCGAGCTCGTCGTGCGCAGCACCTTCATCGCGGGCTTTCCGGGCGAGACCGACGCGGAGTTCGAACACCTGCTCGACTTCCTCCGCGAGGCGCGCATCGATCGCGCAGGGTGTTTCGCGTACTCGCCGGTCAGCGGCGCGGTCGCGAACGACATCGCGGGCATGGTGCCCGCCGAGCTGCGCGAGGAGCGGCGCGCGCGCTTCATGCAGGTGGCGGAGGACGTGTCGATCGCCAAGCTGCGCGAGCGCGTCGGCGCGACGATGCAGGTGCTCGTCGATTCGGCGCCCGGCCTCGGCAGGAAGGGCGGCTGGGGCCGCACCTACGCCGACGCGCCGGAGATCGACGGCCGCGTCCGCCTGCTGCCGCCCGACAAGGCGTCGAAGACGATGAAGAGCGGCGGGTTCACGCGTGCACGCATCGTCGCCGCCGAAGGCCACGACCTGATCGGCATGCCGGTCTGAGCCAGCGCGTCCCTCCCGCACAACCTCCATGAAGAAGTACCTGCCCCGCAGCACCGGGCTGATCGCCCATCCCTATCAGCCGCCCGCGGGATTCGTCTCCGTGCAGCCGGCCGTGCATCGGGCCTCGACGATCGTCTTCAAGAACGTCGCGGCGATGCGCGCGCGCAAGTGGAAGGAAAAGATCGGCTACACCTACGGCCTGCACGGCACGCCGACGACCTTCACGCTCGAGGAGCGGATCGCGACGCTCGAGGGCGGCCTGCAGACGCTGCTCGTGCCGAGCGGGCTGGCGTCGATCACGCTCGTCGACATGGCGCTGCTCTCGGCCGGCGACCAGGTGCTGATTCCCGACAACGCCTACGGGCCGGGCAAGGAGTTCGCGCGCCACGAGCTGGCGTCGTGGGGCGTGGGCCACGCCTTCTACGACTCGATGACGCCGGCCTCGCTCGCCGCTGCGATCACGCCGGCGACCAGGCTGGTGTGGATCGAGGCGCCGGGCTCGGTGACGATGGAGTTCCCAGACATCACGGCGCTGATCGCGATCGCGCGCGAGCGCGGCATCACGATCGCGCTCGACAACACCTGGGGCGCCGGCCTTGCGTTCGAGCCGTTCGCGCTGCGCGCGGAAGTCGGCGGCGAGACGATGGCCATCGACATCTCCGTCCAGGCGCTCACCAAGTACCCGTCGGGGGGCGCCGACGTCCTGATGGGCTCGGTGACGACGCGCGACGAGGCGCTGCACCAGCGCATCAAGATGACGCACATGCGCAGCGGCTGGGGCGTCGCCGGCAACGATGCGGAGATGGTTCTCCGGTCGCTGCCGACACTGCCCTTGCGCTACGAGGCGCAGGCCCGCGCCGGGCTCACGCTGGCGCAGTGGTGGGCCGACCGCGACGAGATCCGGCAGGTGCTGCATCCGGCGCTTCCCGGCTCGCCCGGCCACGACCACTGGGCGCGCCTGTGCAGCGATGCGGCGGGACTGTTCTCGGTGGTCTTCGACGCGCGCTACTCGACGCGCCAGGTCGACGCCTTCGTCGACGCACTTCGGCTGTTCCGGATCGGCTATTCCTGGGCCGGCCCGATCAGCCTGGTCATGCCCTACGACCTCGATCTGCTGCGCGGCGCGCCCGCCTCGAGCGGCAAGCTGGTGCGCTTCTCGATCGGCTTCGAGGCCGTCGGCGACCTGATCGACGACTGCCTGCAGGCGCTCGGCGCCCTCGAGCGCAGCGACTAGGGCGTGGCCGGCAGCGCCCGCTCGCGCAGGCGCATCGACATCGGAGCCGGCGTCATCGCGAACGACATCAGCTCGTCCGGCTCGGTGCCGGCGACGGGCGTGACGCTCTCGATGTCGAACGTGCCGAGCAGGGTCGCGAGCGCCATCTTGATCTCGAGCATCGCCAGCTGCCGGCCGGGGCAGACGCGCGGGCCGGCACCGAACGGCATGGCGATGCGGTTCACCGAGGTCGTGCTCGGCGCGGCGTGCGCGTCCAGCCAGCGCTCGGGCGAGAAGGACGTGGCGTTCTCGAAGTAGTCCTCGCGGAGGGTGTCGGTGCGCAGGCCTGCCCAGACGAGCGTGCCTGCCGGGACGCGGATGTCGGCGATCCGCGTCTCGCGCAGCGCCTGCAGCATGAGGAACGGCGCGACCGGCTTCAGGCGCATGGTCTCGTTCGCGCAGGCCTCGACGTAGCGCAGCTCGGCGAGGCGCTCGAGCGTCCATCCGGCTGCGGCATCGGAGTTCGCGTCGACCTCCGCGCGGGCGCGCCCCAGCGCCTCGGGGTTGCGGGTGAGCAGCCAGACGGCCCAGGCCAGCGTGTTGGCCGTCGTGTCCTCGCCGGCGAGAAGCATCGTCATCACGTTGCCGGACACCTCGGCGTCGGTGATGCCCGAGCCCGGATCGTCGGCGGCGACGATCATCGCCTCGAGCAGGTTGTGCGGCGCGGCGCGGCGATCGGGATCGGCGTCGAGCCGGGCGCGTGCATCCCTGACGAAGCCGTCGATGGCGTGGCCGACCGCGGCGACGCTGCGGTCGAGCTCGCGGTCCTGGGCCGTCTTCCACCAGCGCCAGGTCGGCAGCGGCGCCATCAGGCGCCGGAACAGGGCCGGGAAGATCTTGTCGAGATGGCTCTGGATCACTTCCTCGTTCGACTCGAGCGTGTTGACGTCTGCGCCGAAGGCCAGGCCCGAGATCGCGTCGACGGTGAAGCGCATCAGGTCGGGCTGCAGGTCGATCGGCGTGCCGCTGCGCGCCGCCGCGCGCCAGCGCTTTTCGAGCCGTCCTGCGACTTTCATCAGCGACGGGAAATACGCGCGGAGATGACGCGGATCGAAGCCGGCCATGACCATCTTGCGCTGGCGCCGCCAGGCGTCGCCCTCGGCGCCGAAGACGCCCGCCACGAGGCCAATCTCGCTCGCGACCTCGCCGAAGCGCTGGGTTCGGCGAAAGCCTTCGGGGCGATCACGGAAGACTGCGCCGACGGCGGCGTGATCGGCGACCACGAAGAGCACGCGCGATCCGAGCCTGAAGCGGAAGTACGGACCGTACTCGGCCGTCCAGCGCTCGACCTGGCGATGGATGTGCGGCGCGTCGATCTGCAGCATGTTGCCCACGATCGGCAGCCCGCGCGGGCCGGGCAGGTCGTCGATCTCGCGCAGCTTGGTCGGCGCGGGCGCGCTCAGCGTCTCGGTCTGGCTGGACATGCTTGCCTTTCAGTGTTTCGAAGAGACCTTCTGCCGCATCAGCCGGCCGTGCTCGCGCTCCCAGTCCCGCTTCTTCTCGGTGTCGCGCTTGTCGTGCTCGGCCTTGCCCTTGGCCAGCGCGATCTCGGCCTTCACCAGCCCGCCCTTGAAATGGAGGTCGAGCGGCACGAGCGTGAAGCCCTTCTGCTCGACCTTGCCGATCAGGCGCTTGATCTCTTCCTTGTGCATCAGGAGCTTCTTCGTGCGGTCGGCCTCGGGCGTGACGTGGGTCGAGGCGTTGCGCAATGCGTTGATGCGGCAGCCGATCAGCCAGAGCTCGCCGTCGCGGATGACGACATAGCCGTCGGTGAGCTGCACCTGCCCGGCGCGCACGGCCTTGATTTCCCAGCCGGCGAGCACGACGCCGGCCTCGTGCCGCTCCTCGATGTGATAGTCGAATCGGGCACGGCGGTTCTCGGCGATCGACATCGTGGCGTGGGCAAGGGTCATCAGG
>JAYTHL010000347.1:0-12714 GCA_043732605.1 Rhizobacter sp.
AGGCCGCAGCGCCGCACGCACTTGACGATGTTCTCGGCCGCGCTCTGCGCGCCGGTGACGATGTGCACGCGCACCTCGAGCCGGCCGCCGCTCATGCCGATCGGCTCCTTGACCTCGTGGCCGTCGATCACGAACTCCTGCGGCTCGACCAGCAGAAGCCGCTGGTCGTTCGGAATGTTGATCGCCTTGGCGGTCTCGACGACGCGCGTCACGTCGACCGGCGTCACTTCCTTGTCGCGCACGATCACCATGCCAGTGCTGTTCTGGCCGCGGATGTGCGAGCCGGTGATGCCGGTGTAGACGCGCGTGATCTTGCAGTCGGCCATCATCTCGGCCTCCTTCAAGGCCTGCTGGATCGACTGCACGGTCGCGTCGATGTTGACGACGACGCCGCGCTTCAGGCCGTGCGCCGGTGCGCTGCCGAGCCCGGCGATGCGCAGCTCGCCGTCCGGCATCACCTCGGCGACGACCGCCATCACCTTGGCGGTGCCGATGTCGAGCCCGACGACGAGATCCTTGAGTTCCTTGGCCATTCGATATGGCTCCTATTTCTTGTGCGGTTTGTCGGCCACGGGGGCGCCCGTCGTCGAGACGCCCTTCAGGCGCACGGCATAACCATCGGTGTGGCGCAGGTCGGCCGACTCGATCGGCCGGTGGTAGCGCGAGGTCACCTCGCCCACCGTCGCGACGAAGCGTGCCGAGCGCGCGAGCAGCTCGTCGTCGCTGCCGCGGCCGAGCTCGATCACCGCGCCGCTGTCGAGCGTCGCCTGCCACGAGCCGCGGCCCGAGAGCGAGAGCTGCTCGACGCGTGCGCCGAGCGGTGCGAGCGTGGCCTCGATCTTCGCCAGCATCGCAAGCACGTGGGGCGAGCTGCCCTCGGGGCCGGTGAGCGTCGGCAGCTCGTCGTCCTCGACGTCGCCGACGTTGGCCTCGAAGACCTCGCCGAAGCTGTTGACGAGCTTGTCGGTGCCGCTGTCGCTGCCCCAGAGCGCGACCGGCCGATGCTCCTCGATCTGCACGCGCAGGCGGTTCGGCCAGACCCGGCGCACGATCGCCAGGCGCACCCACGGCACCGACTCGAACGCGCGGCGCACGGCGCCGAGGTCCATCGTCAGGAAGTTGCCGGCGAGCTGGGGTGCTGCGTTGGCGCGGATCGTCGAGACGCTGTTGCGCGCGACGTCGCCCTCGACGGTGATCGAGCGGATCGCGAAGAAGGGCTGGCGCGCGAGCCAGACGACCGCGGCCGCCGCGAGCAGCACCGCGGCGAGCACGACGAACGCGGCGGCGGTCGCGTTCATCAGGCGCACGTCGGGCGGCGTCGGCGCCACGGCGGAACGAGAGAGCGAAGCGGCGGCCATCGTGTCAGCTCCCCGCTTTCGTTGCCGGCTTCGTCGCGCGGCCGTCGAGCGCGGCGCTCGCGATCAGGCCGAGGCAGAGCGCCTCGTAGCTGATGCCGGCGGCGCGCGCGGAGATCGGCACGAGCGAGTGCGAGGTCATGCCCGGCGAGGTGTTCATCTCGAGCAGGAAAGGCTTGCGGTCCATCCGCCGCAGCATCAGGTCGGCGCGGCCCCAGCCGCGGCAGCCGAGGACGCGGTACGCGGCGAGGACGATGCGCTGGATCTCTTCTTCCTCCGCTGCCGGCAGCCCGCACGGACACTCGTAGCGGACGACGTCGGTGAAGTACTTGTTCCGGTAGTCGTAGGCGCCGTCGGGCGCGACGATGCGCACGACCGGCAGCGCGCGCGCGTCGGCGCCTTCGCCGAGCACGGGACAGGTGAGCTCGTCACCTTCGATGAACTCCTCGCACAGCACGTCGGCGTCGAAGCCGCTCGCCAGCTCGACCGCGGCCTGCATCTGCGAATAGCCCAGCACCTTGGTGATGCCGATCGACGAGCCTTCGCGCGGCGGCTTGACGACCAACGGCAGGCCGAGCACGTCGGGCACGGCGCGCAGCTGCTCGCGCGCCTGCTGGTCGGCGGCAAGGCGCACGAACTTCGGCGTCGGCAGGCCCTCGGCGATCCAGACGCGCTTGGTCATGACCTTGTCGATCGCGATCGCCGAGGCCATCACGCCCGAGCCGGTGTACGGCAGGCCGAGCAGCTCGAGCGCGCCCTGCACCGTGCCGTCCTCGCCGTGGCGGCCGTGCAGGGCGATGAAGCATCGCGCGAAGCCGTCGTGCTTGAGCTCGCCGAGCTCGCGCTCGGCCGGATCGAACGCATGCGCGTCGACGCCCTGCGAGCGCAGCGCCGCGAGCACGCCGTTGCCCGACATCAGCGAGATCTCGCGCTCGGCCGACGTGCCGCCCAACAGCACGGCGACCTTGCCAAGCGCCTTGACGTCGATCGTGCTCATGGCGTGCCCCCCAGCAGCTCGACGACCTGCGCCGGTACAGCGCCGATCGAGCCCGCGCCCATCGAGATCACGACGTCGCCCGACTGCGCCTGCGCGACGATCGTCGCGGCCATCTCGCCGATCTCGTCGACGAACACTGGATCGACCTTGCCGGCGACGCGCAGCGCGCGGGCCAGCGATCGGCCGTCGGCGGCAACGATCGGCGCTTCGCCGGCGGCGTAGACGTCGGCGAGCAGGACGAGGTCGGCGCTGCCGATCACCTTGACGAAGTCCTCGAAGCAGTCGCGCGTGCGGGTGAAGCGGTGCGGCTGGAACGCGAGGACGAGGCGGCGGCCGGGGAACGCGCCGCGCGCCGCTGCGAGCGTCGCCGCCATCTCGACCGGGTGGTGGCCGTAGTCGTCGATCAGCGTGAAGCTGCCGCCGCCGGCGACCGGCTGCTCGCCGTAGAGCTGGAAGCGCCGGTCGACGCCGGTGAACTCGGCCAGGCCCTTGACGACCGCGGCATCGTCGAGCTCGAGCTCGGCCGCGACCGCGATCGCGGCGAGCGCGTTGAGGACGTTGTGGTCGCCGGGCAGGTTCAGCGTGACGCTGAGATCCGGCATGCGCACGCCGTTGCGGCGCTGCACCGTGAAGCGCATCGTTCCCGCGTGCGCTTCGACGTCGACGGCACGCACCATCGCGTCGGCGCCGAAGCCGTAGCTCACGATCGGCCGCGAGATCATCGGCATGATCGAGCGCACGCCGGCGTCGTCGCAGCACAGCACCGCCGCGCCGTAGAACGGCATCTTGTGGATGAACTCGACGAAGGCCTGCTTCAGCTTGGCGAAGTCGTGGCCGTAGGTGTCCATGTGGTCGGCGTCGATGTTGGTGACGACCGCCATCACGGGCAGCAGGTTGAGGAACGACGCGTCGGACTCGTCGGCCTCGACGACGATGTAGTCGCCGGCCCCGAGCCGCGAGTTCGCGCCGGCCGCGTTGAGCCGGCCGCCGATCACGAAGGTCGGATCGACGCCGGCCGCGGCGAGCAAGCTCGTGACGAGCGAGGTCGTCGTCGTCTTGCCGTGCGTGCCGGCGATGGCGATGCCCTGCTTCAGGCGCATCAGCTCGGCGAGCATGACGGCGCGCGGCACGACCGGCACGCGCTTGGCGCGCGCTGCCGTCACCTCGGGGTTGTCGGCCCGCACCGCGCTCGACGTGACGACCGCCTCCGCGCCGACGATGTTCGCTGCGTCGTGGCCGATCGAGACCTTGATGCCGCGCTTGGCGAGTGCCCGCGTCGTCGCGCTGGCGTGCTGGTCGGAGCCCGAGATGCGGTAGCCGAGGTTGTGCAGGATCTCGGCGATCCCGCTCATGCCGGCGCCGCCGATGCCGACGAAGTGGATCTGCTTGACGGCGTGCTTCATGCAGCGACCATCGCCTCGATCTCGTCCGCGACGCGGGCCGCCGCGTGCGGTCGCGCCAGCGCCCGCGCCTTGGTCGCCATCGCCTGCAACGCTTCTCGCGTCAGACCGCTCAACAAGTCGGCAAGGCGACGCGGCGACAGCTCGCCCTGCGGAAGATGGATCGCCGCGCCGCGCGATGCCATCCATTCTGCGTTGTCACGCTGGTGCGAGGTCGTGCTCGCGACGAAGGGCACGAGCACGGCGGCGACGCCGGCGGCGCAGAGCTCGCTCACCGTGATCGCGCCGGCTCGGCAGACGACGACGTCGCACTCGCCGAGGCGCCGCTCCATGTCGTCGATGAAGGGCAGCACTTCGGCGTCTGCACCGGTCGCGGCGTAGGCACTCTGCACGGCGTCGCGGCCGGCCTCGCCGGTCTGGTGCGCGACCCGCGGGCGGTCCGCGACCGGCAGCAAGGCGATCGCCTGCGGCACGCACTCGTTGAGGACGTGCGCGCCGAGACTGCCGCCGACGACGAGCAGCCGCAAGGCGCCGTCGCGCTGGTCGAAGCGCGCCGCCGGCTCGGAGATCGCCTCGATCGCGGCGCGCACCGGATTGCCGGTGACGACCCCTTTCTTGCCGACGGTGCGCGCCGAATCGCCGTCGAAGCCGAAGGCGATGCGGCGCGCTGCCGGCAGCAGCGCCTTGTTGCTGAGCAGCAGCGTCGCGTCGGCGTTGACGAGCAGCAGCGGCCGGCCGTGCAGCCACGCCATCCAGCCGCCGGGAAAGCAGAGGTAGCCGCCCATGCCGAGCACGGCATCTGGACGGCGCCGCGCCATCAGTCGCGAGCAGGTGCGAAAGGCGATCATCAGGCGCATCGCGCCAAGCACGTTGCCGAAGAGGCCCTTGCCACGCAGGCCGTTGAACGAGACCCGGTCGAGGACGATGCCGGTCTTCGGCACGAGCCGGTTCTCGATGCCCGTCTGCGTGCCGAGCCAGCTCACCATCCAGCCGCGCCGCTGCATCTCGTCGGCGACGGCGAGCCCCGGGATCACATGGCCGCCGGTGCCCGCCGCCATCACGAGCAAGGTCTTCATGCGCGGCCTCCGCGCATGAGTTGCCTGTTTTCTATGTCGACCCGGACCACGATCGCCAGCGCGATCATGTTCATCACGATCGCCGAGCCGCCGTAGCTCATCAGCGGCAAGGTCAAGCCCTTGGTCGGCAGCACGCCGAGGTTGACGCCCATGTTGATGAACGCCGGCCCGCCGAACCAGATGCCGATGCCTTGCGCGAACAGCCCCGCGAACACGCGCTCGAGCGCGATCGCCTGGCGGCCGATGTGGAAGAGCCGCCGCGCCAGCCAGAAGAAGGCGAGGATGACGCAGGCCACGCCGATGAAGCCGAGCTCCTCGCCGATCACCGCGAGCAGGAAGTCGGTGTGCGCCTCGGGCAGGTAGTGCAGCTTCTCGACGCTCGAGCCCAGGCCCTGGCCGAAGATCTCGCCGCGGCCGAAGGCGATCAGCGAGTGCGAGAGCTGGTAGGCCTTGCCGAGCGTGTACTTCTCGTCCCACGGATTGAGGTACGCGAAGATGCGCTCGCGCCGCCATTCGCTGAAGGTGATCATCAGCACGAAGGCGCCGACCAGGATCGCGCTGATGAGCAGGAACATCCTGCCGTTGACGCCGCCGAGGAAGAGGATGCCCATCGCGATCGTCGCGATCACCATGAAGGCGCCCATGTCGGGCTCGGCGAGGAGCAGCAGGCCGACGACGGCGATCGAGATCGCCATCGGCACGACGGCGCGGACGAAGTTCTCCTTCACGTCCATGCGCCGCACCATGTAGCCGGCCGCGTACATCGCGATCGCGAGCTTGGTGAGCTCCGAAGGCTGGAAGCTCATGATGCCGAGCGGGATCCAGCGGCGTGCACCGTTCACGCCCTTGCCGATGAAAGGAATCAGCACGAGCACGAGCAGCAGCAGCGCGGCGACGAAGATCCAGGGCGAGAGCTTCTCCCACGCCGACACCGGGACCTGCACTGCGACCAGCGCGGCGCAGACCGCGACGCCCAAAAACATCACGTGACGCGACAGGAAGTAGGTCGGCGTGTAGCGCGAGAACTTCGGGTTGTCGGGCATGGCGACCGACGCGCTGTAGACCATCACCAGGCCGAGCGCGAGCAAGGCGACGACGACGCAGACGAGCGTGCGGTCGAAGCCGAGCAGGCGCGCCGGCTGGCCGTGATCGACGCTGATCCACTCGCGCACCGGAATCGCTTCGGCGACGGCGCGCTTGCCGCGCTCGGACGTTGTCTTCGGCGTGCTCTTCGGAGCTTTGCCGCGCGACGGCTTGTCGGCCGGCGCGAGGCGCTCGCGCCAGGACTGCCACACGCCGGCCAGCGTCGCGCTCATGCGGCACTTCCGGCGAACGCGCGATCCGCCGCTTCGTGCACCGCTGCGACGAAGACCTCGGCGCGGTGGGTGTAGTTGCGGAACATGTCGAGGCTGGCGCACGCGGGGCTGAGCAGCACGGCGTCGCCGGGCTGGGCGCGCTCGAACGCGGCCTGCACTGCAGCTTCGAGCGTCGCGCAGCGCTCGAAAGGCACGCTCGACAACGCCACCGCCGCTTCGACCGCCGCCGCATCGCGACCGATCGTGACGACGGCGCGCGCGTGGCGCGCGAGCGGTGCCGAGAGCGGCGCGAAGTCCTGCCCCTTGCCGTCGCCGCCGAGGATGACGACGAGCTTCTTCGGCGCCCGCTCGCTGCCGAGGCCGACGAGCGCCGCCACGGTCGCGCCGACGTTCGTGCCCTTGCTGTCGTCGTAGGCGTCGATGCCGTCGACGGTCGCGACGTATTCGACCCGGTGCGGCTCGCCGCTGTAGACGCGCAGCGCGTGCAGCATCGGCGCGAGCGGGCAGCCGACCGACGTCGCCAGCGCGAGCGCGGCCAGGGCGTTGAGCGCGTTGTGCCGGCCGCGGATGCGCAGCGCGTCGGCGGGCATCAGATGCTGCAGGACGACGGGAGTCGTCGTGCGCTCGCCGGCTTCGCCCGCGGTCTCGGCGTCATCGCGTGCGCGTACCAGCCAGGCCATGTCGTTCTCGAAGCTCAGGCCCCAGTCGCCGCCGCGTTCGGGCGCGGTCGCGCCGAAGCTCATGACCTTGCGCGCGACGAGCTTGGGCACGCGGCCCTTCTTCGTCGGCAGCGCCTTCGGCGCGGGCACGAGCTTCATGACCTCGGCATCGTCGCGGCCGACGACGATCGTTGCCCGCTTACCGAAGACGCGCGCCTTCGCGGCCGCGTAGTCGGCGAACGATCCGTGCCAGTCGAGGTGGTCGTCGGTGAGATTGAGGAGCGCCGCCGCGTCGGCGTCGAACCCCGTGCTGCCGGCGAGCTGGAAGCTCGACAGCTCGAGCACCCAGACTTCGGGCAGGCGATCCATCAACGTCTCTGCCGTGCCGGCGTCGATGCAGTCGGCGAGCGTCTGCAGCATCGTCGGGCCGATGTTGCCCGCGGCCGCGACGCGCTTGCCGCTGCGCTCGACGAGGAGCGCGGTCATCGCCGTCGTCGTCGTCTTGCCGTTGGTGCCGGTGATCGCGATCACCTTCGGCGCGTAGCCGGTGCTCTCGCGCAGCGACGCGAGCGCGTCGCCGAACAGGTCGAGCTCGCCCGACACGACGATGCCGGCGCGACGCGCGGCGTCGAGGCCGGCGGCGATGCGCGCGTCGTCCGGCGCGAGGCCGGGGCTCTTGTAGACGCGGTCGACGCCGGCGAGCGCGGTGTCGTCGAGCGGCCCCGTGAGCAGCATCGTGTCCGGCAGATGCTCCTTCAGCGCCGCGACGCGCGGCGGCGTGTCGCGCGAGTCCCAGACGCGCACGGCCGAGCCGCTGCGCGCCAGCCAGCGCGCCATCGCGAGGCCGGAGTCGCCGAGTCCGAGGACGAGGGCGGTGCTCATCTGAGCTTCAGGCTGGCCAGGCCGACGAGGCAGAGCAGCATGGTGATGATCCAGAAGCGGACGACGACCTGCGTCTCCTTCCAGCCCGCCTTCTCGAAGTGGTGGTGCAGCGGCGCCATCAGGAAGAACCTGCGGCCTTGGCCGTACCTCTTGCGCGTGTACTTGAACCACGCGACCTGCGCCATCACCGACAGCGCCTCGGCGACGAACACGCCGCCCATGATGCCGAGGACGATCTCCTGGCGCGTGATCACGGCGATCGTGCCGAGCGCGCCGCCGAGCGAGAGCGCGCCGACGTCGCCCATGAAGACCTGCGCCGGATGGGTGTTGAACCACAGGAACGCGAGGCCCGCGCCCGCCATCGCCGCGCAGAAGATGAGCAGCTCGCCCGCGCCCGGGATGTACGGGATCAGAAGATAGCGCGACAGATCGACGCGACCCGTGACGTACGCGAACACGCCGAGTGCCGAGCCGACCATCACCACCGGCATGATCGCCAGGCCGTCGAGGCCGTCGGTGAGGTTGACGGCGTTGCTCGCGCCGACGATCACGAAGTAGGTGAGCGCGATGAAGCCGAACACGCCGAGCGGATAGCTCACGGTCTTGAAGAACGGCACGATCAGGTCGGCCTTGGGCGGCAGGTCGTTCGAGAAGCCGCTCTGCACCCAGCGCACGAAGAGCTCGAGGACACGCAGGTTCGAGGTCTCGCTGACGCTGAACGCGAGGTAGAGCGCCGCGACGACGCCGATCACCGATTGCCAGAAGTACTTCTCGCCCGAGCGCATGCCCTCGGGGTTCTTGTGCACGACCTTGCGCCAATCATCGGCCCAGCCGATCGCGCCGAAGCCGATCGTCACGACCATCACGATCCAGACGAAGCGGTTGCTCCAGTCGAACCAGAGCAGCGTCGAGACGCCGATGCCGAGCAGGATCAGGACGCCGCCCATCGTCGGCGTGCCCGACTTGGCGTGGTGCGCCTCGATGCCGTAGGAGCGGATCGGCTGGCCGATCTTCAGCTCGGTGAGACGGCGGATCACCCACGGGCCGAAGACGAGGCCGATCACCAGCGAGGTCAGCGCCGCCATCACGGCGCGGAAGGTGATGTACTGGAAGACGCGCATGAAGCCGAATTCGGGCGAGTACGCCTGCAGCCAGATCGACAGGCTAAGCAGCATGCGCGTCTCCCGCAGCCTGGCCGGTCAGCGCCGCGACGACACGTTCCATGCGCATGAAGCGCGAGCCCTTGACGAGCAGCGACACGGCAGCGGGCGCCGCATCGAGCGCCGCGAGCAGAGCCTCGACCGTCGCGAACGCGCGTGCGCTGGCGAAGCCCGAGATCGTGTTCGCGCTCTCCGCGCCCGCGGCCCAGAGCGATTCGATGCCGCGCTCGTGCGCGTACGCGCCGATCTCGCGGTGGAACGCCGGCCCCTGGTTGCCGACCTCGCCCATGTCGCCGAGCACGAGCCAGCGCGGCGCCGCCATCGTCGCGAGGACGTCGATCGCGGCGCGGACCGAGTCCGGATTCGCGTTGTAGGTGTCGTCGACCAGCGTCGCGGCGACGCCGGCACGCGTGAAGCGCCTGGTCTGAGAGCGGCCGCGCACGGCACTGAAGCTGCCGAGACCGCGCGCGATCGCGGCGATCGGACAGCCGGCGGCGATCGCGGCGGCGGTGGCGGCGAGCGCATTGCGCACGTTGTGGACGCCGGCGACGTGCAGCGTGAACGTCGCGACCCCGACCGGCGTGTCGGCGACGATCGACCAGCGGTCGTCGCGCCACTCGGCACGGCCGGCGACGTCGGCCGCGGCGTCGAGCGCGAAGGTCACGACGCGGCGTTCGCCCGCGAGCGCCTGCCACGTCGATGCATGCGCATCGTCGGCCGGGAAGACGGCGACGCCGCCCGCGTCGAGGGCAGCGATCGCGCTGCCGTTCTCCTGCGCCACCGCCTCGACGCTGGCCATGAACTCGAGGTGCTCGCGCTGCGCGTTGTTGACGAGCGTGACCGTCGGCGCCGCGATTGCCGCGAGCCTGGCGATTTCGCCGACGTGGTTCATGCCGAGCTCGATCACCGCGGCGCGAACCCCGGGCCGCAGGCGCAGCAGCGTCAGCGGCACGCCGATGTCGTTGTTGAAGTTGCCCTGCGTCGCGAACGCCGCGTCGCCTTGCCAGGCGCGAAAGATCGACGCGATCATCTGCGTCACCGTCGTCTTGCCGTTGCTGCCGGTGACGGCCACGAGCGGGATCGCGAAGCGCTGTCGCCAAGCGGCAGCGAGGTCGCCGAGCGCCGCGCGCGTGTCGGCGACGAGCAGGCCCGCAAGACCCGTCTCGGCGAGGCCGCGCTCGGCGAGCGCGGCGACGGCGCCGGCGGCCTTGGCCTGGTCGAGGAAGTCGTGCGCGTCGAAGGTCTCGCCGCGCAGGGCGATGAAGAAGTCGCCGGCCGCGAGGCTGCGCGTGTCGCTGTGGACGCGCATCAGCACGGTCGCCGGATCGCCGATGAGCTGCGCCGCCGGCACAAGCTGGGCGAGCTCGCCGAGCGTGGCCATCGGCTTCGGCGGGCGCTGGTCGACCGGCAGCCACGCGGCGAGCGCGGTCGCGGCATGACGCGCGTCCGAGAACGGGAGCTTTGCGCCGCCGACGTCCTGGTAGTCCTCGTGGCCCTTGCCGGCGATGAGCACGACATCCGCGCCGGCGGCGGAGCGCACGGCGTGGCGGATCGCTTCGGCGCGGTTCTCGATCACGTCGACCTCGTCGTGCCCGATCGCGCCGACGAGGATCTGAGCGAGGATGAGATCGGCCGACTCGAGGCGCGGGTTGTCGCTGGTGACGACGACGCGGTCGGCGAGCCGGCAGGCGATCGCGCCCATCAGCGGCCGCTTGATAGCGTCGCGGTTGCCGCCGCAGCCGAACACGCACCAGAGCTTGCCGCCGCGGGCGCGGGCGAACGGCACGAGCGCCGAGAGCGCCTTGTCGAGCGCGTCGGGCGTGTGGGCATAGTCGACGACGACTTCGGGCCGATCGCCTTGCGACGTCGCCTCGGCGTCGACGCGCACGCGATCCATCCGACCCGGCGCGGGATGCAGGCCCGCGCACGCGGCCGCCGCATCGGCGAGGCCGACGCCGAGCGCGCGCAGCACGCCGATCACGCCGAGCAGGTTGGCAGCGTTGTAGTCGCCGATCAGCCGCGTCGCGACCAACGCGGTGCTGGCACCTTCGGTCACCGTGAAGGCGAGGCCGCCGCTCTCGTGGCGCACGTCGCTCGCCGAAAGTCGCGCCGGCGCGCCTTGCGCCGACACCGTCCACAGGTCGACCGCGGCCGGGTCGAGCGTCGACGCCAGGTCGATGCCTTGCGCGTCGTCGAGGTTGACGACCGCGGCGCGGAGGTCGGGCCAGGCGAAGAGCTGCGCCTTGGCCTGCCAGTAGGCCTGCATGTCGCCGTGGTAGTCGAGATGGTCCTGCGTGAAGTTCGTGAACACCGCGACCGCGACGCGCGTGCCTGCGAGGCGATGCTCGGCAATGCCGATCGACGAGGCCTCGAGCGCGCAGGCGGCGAAACGCCGGTCGGCGAAGTCGCGCAGCGCGTTCTGCAGCACGATGGGGTCGGGCGTCGTCAAGCCGGTCGAGTGCAGCGTGTGCGCGCCGGCGTCGGCGCCGTCGGTCGTCGTCGCGGCGGGCGCCTCGCCGATCCCGAGCGTGCCGATCAAGCCGCAGCGCCGGCCGAGCGACGACAGCGCCTGCGCGACCCACCATGCGGTCGAGGTCTTGCCGTTGGTGCCGGTGACCGCGACGACGTCGAGCTCCGCGCTCGGGACGTTCAGGAAGCGGCTGGCGATGTCGCCCGCCGCCGCCTTCAAACCGTGCAGGCCGGCGACGCGCGACGCGTCGGCGAAGGCGAACGACTCGACGCCTTCGGCCTCGACCAGGCACGCGCTCGCGCCGGCCGCCAGCGCCGCGTCGACGAAGCGCCGGCCGTCGCTCGCGTGGCCCGGCCAGGCGATGAAGGCATTGCGCGCGGTGACGACGCGGCTATCGGACACCAGCGCGCGCGCGCCGCGCTCGACCAGCCATGCGTGCGCCGCCTCCCGCGATTCGAGCTGCCGCACGCCGGCGTGGCTCGCTGCCGCCATCAGAAGCTTTCCTCTTCGGCAGGCATGTCGCGCGAGACGATCTGCGGCTTGACGTCGAGGTCGGGCTGCACGCCCATCAGGCGCAGCGTCTGCTGCACGACTTCGCTGAACACCGGCGCGGCGACGTCGCCGCCGTACCACTTGCCGGCCGTCGGCTCGTCGACCATCACCGCGACGATGATGCGCGGGTTCTGGATCGGCGCGATGCCGACGAACCAGGCGCGGTACTTCTTGGTCGCGTAGCTCGCGCCTTCCTGCTTGTACGCCGTGCCGCTCTTGCCGCCGACCGAGTAGCCCATCACCTGCGCCTTGGGCGCCGTGCCGCCGGGAAGCGTGACGAGATGGAGCATGTCGCGCACCGACGATGCGGTCTTGGACGAGACGATGCGGATGCCGGAGGCCACCGGCGACGGCGCGCTGCCGAGCGGACGCGTCAGCGTCGCCGGGATCAGCTCGCCGTCGTGCGCGAACACGGTGTATGCGTGGGCGATCTGGAACAGCGACGCCGACAGGCCGTAGCCGTAGCTCATCGTCGCCTGCTCGATCGGCCGCCAGGTCTTGTACGGGCGCAGCCGACCGGTCACCGCGCCGGGAAAGCCGAGCTGCGGCTTCTGGCCGAAGCCGACCGCGCTGTACAGCTCCCACATCTCGCGCGGCGAGAACTGCAGCGCCATCTTCGCCGCGCCGACGTTGCTCGACTTCTGGATCACCTGCCAGACCGCCAGGTCGCCGTGCGGATGCGAGTCGGTGATGGTCGAGCCGGTCAGCGTCATGCGGCCGGGGGCCGTCTGGATGATGGTGTTCGGCGTCACCCGGCGGCTCTCCATGGCCCAGGCGGCGATGAACGGCTTCATCGTCGAGCCGGGCTCGAAGATGTCGGTCAGTGCGCGGTTGCGCAGCTGCTCGC
>JAYTHL010000348.1:0-4031 GCA_043732605.1 Rhizobacter sp.
ACTTTGAGGGCGCCGATGTTGTCGAAGTACGCCGTCACCATGTAGGTGTCGCCGCCGCTGAAGCTGCCGAGGTTCGCCGCCTTGAGCGCCAGGAAGACGAGCCCCGCGAAGCCGAGCAGCACGAAGATGCCGACGAGTGTCTCTATGCTTTTCTTGCCCATCAATCGTTCCCGGTTCTGCGCGATGTTAATGAAGGCCCGTGTCCGCTGCCGCTACGGCGTCGAGAACATCATCGCGGTGAGGACGAAGTCCATCACCAGCACGCCGAGCGAGGCGACCACGACGGTGCGGGTCGTGCCGTGCGCCACCCCCTCCGGCGTCGCCTCGGCCTCGTAGCCCTGGTAGAGCGCGACGAAGGTGCAGATCAGGCCGAAGACGAAGCTCTTGATGATGCCGTTGCCGATGTCGCGCCGGACGTCGACGCCCGACTGCATGATCGACCAGAAGTTGCCGGCGTCGACGCCGATGAGCAGCACCGCGACGACGTACGCGCCGAGGATGCCGATCGCCGAGAAGAGGATCGCCAGGATCGGCATCGAGATGATCCCGGCGATGAAGCGCGGCGCGAGCACGCGGCTCTTCGGATCGACCGCCATCATGTCCATCGCCGCGAGCTGCTCGCCGGCCTTCATGAGCCCGATCTCGGCCGTGAGCGACGTGCCGGCGCGGCCGGCAAAAAGCAGTGCCGTGACGACCGGCCCGAGCTCGCGCGTGAGCGAGAGATTGACGATCAGCCCGAGCGACTCCGACGCACCGTAGGTGACCAGCGCGTAGTACATCTGCAGCGCGAGCACGAAGCCGACCGCCAGGCCCGAGGCGAGGATGATCACGAGCGACAGGTTGCCGATCGCGTGGATCTGCGCGACGACCAGGTAGGGCCGGCGCATGGCCGCCGGGCAGGCGCGCAGGACGTCGAGGAAGAAGGTCGCGTAGTGGCCGAAGACGCGCAGCAGCTCGAGCGTGCGCCGGCCGACGCCGGAAACGAACGCTGTCATTGCGCGCCGATCCCGAAGTCTTCGGCCAGCGGCCGCGCCGGATAGTGGAAGCGCACCGGTCCGTCGGGCTCGCCGCGGATGAACTGGCGCACTTCTGGTTCCTCGGAGGCGTTGAGCTCCTGCGGCCGGCCATGGGCCACGACCTTGCCCTGCGACGACATCAGATAGGCGTAGTCGCAGATCTTGAAGCACTGCTGGACGTCGTGCGACACCAGGATCGCCGTCGCGCCGGTGGTGTCGTTGAGCGTTCGGATCAAGTTCGCGGCGATCGCCATCGAGATCGGATCGAGGCCGGCGAATGGCTCGTCGTACATGATGAGCTCGGGGTCGAGCGCGATCGCGCGCGCCAGCGCCACCCGCCGCGCCATGCCACCCGAGAGGTCGGAGATGCGCAGCATCGCGGCACCTCGCAGGCCGACGGCATTGAGCTTCATCAGGACGATGTCGCGGATCATCGTCTCGTCGAGGTCGGTGTGCTCGCGCAGCGGGAAGGCGACGTTGTCGAACGTGGACAGGTCGGTGAACAGCGCGCCGAACTGGAACAGCATGCCGAGCCGGCGGCGCAGCGCGAAAAGCTTCTCTGGATCGCGCGCGTCGACTGCTTGGCCATCGACGCGCACCGCGCCGCTCACGGGCGGATAGACACCGCCGATCAGGCGCAGCAGTGTCGTCTTGCCGCAGCCCGAGCCGCCAAGGATCGCCGTGACCTTGCCGCGGTCGAACTCCATCGAAACGTCGTTGAGGATGGTCCGGCCGCCGTCGTAGCCGAAGACGACGTGGTCGACCTCGACGAAAGAGTGGTTGGAGCTCGGGCCGGACGTTTCGGCGGGCTGGCGCGGATCGACCATCGGGTCAGCGAGGCAACTCGCTGCGGCCCATCAGCATCTCGTCGACCGCGCGTGCCGCCTGACGCCCTTCGCGGATCGCCCAGACCACGAGCGACTGGCCGCGTCGCACGTCGCCGGCGGCGAACACCTTGGCCACGCTCGTCGCGTAGCCGCCGGCCGCCTCGACCGTCGCCTTGGCGTTGCCGCGCGCGTCGCGCTCGACGCCGAACGCCTCGAGCAGGCTCGCGAGCGGGCTGACGAAGCCCATCGCGAGGAGCACGAGCCCGGCGGGAATGGTCTGTTCGGAGTTGGCCACTTCCACCATCTTGCCACCCTGCCACTCGACCCGCACCGCTTTCAGGGCGACGACCTTGCCGCCCTCGCCGATGAACTCCTTGGTCGCGATCGCGAACTCGCGATCGCAGCCTTCCTCGTGGCTCGACGAGGTGCGCAGCTTGGTCGGCCAGTACGGCCACACGAGCGGCTTGTTCTCGTGGTCGGGCGGCATCGGCATCAGCTCGAACTGGGTGACGCTCTTCGCGCCCTGGCGGTTGCTCGTGCCGACGCAGTCGCTGCCGGTGTCGCCGCCGCCGATGACGATCACGTCCTTGCCTTCAGCGCGGATCTGCGTGTTGATCTTGCCGCCGGCGTTGATCTTGTTCTGCTGCGGCAGGAACTCCATCGCGTAGTGCACGCCCGTGAGATCGCGTCCGGGCACCGGCAGGTCGCGCGAGCGCTCGGAGCCTGCGGCGAGGACGACGGCGTCGAACTGCGCCATCAGCTCGTCGGGCGTGACGCTCGAGCCCGACCAGTCGGTGACGACCTCGCCTACAGCGAGCTTGCCGACGCGCACCCCCGGCCGGAACTCCACGCCTTCGGCCTGCATCTGCGCGACGCGCCGGTCGATGTGCGACTTCTCCATCTTGAAGTCGGGGATGCCGTAGCGCAGCAGCCCGCCGATCGCATCGTTGCGCTCGAAGACGGTGACGGCGTGACCGGCGCGTGCGAGCTGTTGCGCGGCCGCCAGGCCGGCGGGACCGGAGCCGACGACGGCGACGGTCTTGCCGGACTTGACCGGCGCAGGTCGCGGCACGACCCAGCCTTCGGCCCACGCACGGTCGATGATCGCGTGCTCGATCGACTTGATGCCGACCGGCGCGTCGTTGATGTTGAGCGTGCAGGCCTCTTCGCACGGCGCCGGGCAGACGCGGCCGGTGAACTCGGGAAAGTTGTTGGTCGAGTCGAGCACCGCGAACGCGGTCTTCCAGTCGGCCCGGTACACCAGGTCGTTGAAGTCGGGAATGATGTTGTTGACCGGGCAACCGCTGTTGCAGAAGGGCGTGCCGCAGTCCATGCAGCGCGCGCTCTGCACCCTGGCTTCGTCTTCCTTCAGCGTGAAGACGAACTCGCGATAGTTCTTGACCCGCTCGGGCACGGCCTCGTGGTCTTCCTCCACGCGGTCGAAGTCCATGAAGCCCGTGACGTTGCCCATTCCCCTGCCCTCTTTCGTGTGTCGCAGCGGCGCGCTACTTCGGCGCGACGACCTTGATGACCTTGGCGCCCTTGCCCGCCGTGCGCGCCTTGGCGATCGCATCGTCGGCGGCGCTCGTGGCGCGGATCTCGCCGAGCGCCGTCATCGCCATCAGGCTGATCTCGGCGAGCGCGCGCTTGTACTCGTTCGGGAACACCTTGACGAACTTCGGCAGCGACTCGCTCCAGTGGTCGAGGATCTCGCGCGCGCGCAGGCTCCCGGTCCACCGGTGATGGTCGGAGACGAGTGCCTTCAGCAGCGTCTCGTCGGCTTGCTCGCGATGCCAGATCGCCTTCTCGACCGACTGCTCCTGCTCGGCCACGGGCAGGACCCGCGCGAGCGAGACCATCGACGTGTTGCAGCGCGAGGCGAACTGGCCGTCCTCGTCGTAGACGTAGGCGATGCCGCCGCTCATGCCGGCCGCGAAGTTGCGCCCGGTCTTGCCGAGGACGACGACCGTGCCGCCGGTCATGTACTCGCAGCCGTGGTCGCCCGTGCCTTCGACAACCGCGGTGGCGCCCGACAGCCGCACCGCGAAGCGCTCGCCCGCGACACCGCGCAGGAACGCCTCGCCGCTGGTCGCGCCGTACAGCACGGTGTTGCCGACGATGATGTTCTCCGTCGCGTCGCCGCGAAAGTCGATGCTCGGACGGATCGCGAGGCGACCGCCGCTCATGC
>JAYTHL010000349.1:0-4022 GCA_043732605.1 Rhizobacter sp.
CTGACCGAAGTGCCGCAGGCCGGAGACGAGTTCATGGTCCTCGGCGACGAGCGCCGTGCGCGGGAGATCGCTACCTTCCGCCAAGGCAAGTACCGCGACGTGAAGCTGGCGCGGCGTCAGGCCGCCAACCTCGAAAGCATGATGGATCAGATGGGGCAGGGCGCCAAGCAGGTGCTCCCGCTCATCATCAAGTCAGACGTGCAGGGCTCGCAGGAAGCGCTGGCGCAGTCGCTGCTCAAGCTCTCGACCGACGAGGTCAAGGTGCAGATCGTGCACGCGGCGGTCGGCGGCATCAGCGAGAGCGACATCAACCTCGCGATCGCCTCGAAGGCCGTGATCATCGGCTTCAACGTGCGCGCCGACGCGGGCTCGCGAAAGCTCGCCGAGAACAACGGCGTCGACATCCGCTACTACAACATCATCTACGACGCGGTCGACGAGATCAAGGCGGCGATGACCGGCATGCTCGCGCCCGAGCAGCGCGAGGAGACGATCGGCACGGCGGAGATCCGCACGGTGTTCGTGGCGTCGAAGATCGGCACGGTCGCGGGCTCGATGGTCACGGCGGGCATCGTCCGTCGCGGCGCGCGCTTCCGCCTGCTGCGCGAGAACGTCGTCATCTACACCGGCGAGGTCGAGTCGGTGCGCCGGATGAAGGACGACGTCCGCGAGGTCGCGACGGGCTTCGAGTGCGGCATCAAGCTGAAGAACTACAACGACATCAAGGAAGGCGACCTGCTCGAGTTCTTCGAGGTCAAGGAAATCGCCCGCACGCTGTAGGCGGATCAGGCTTTCGCCCGGACCCCGCCCTCCACAAGTCGGCGGGGTTCTTGTTTGAGCCGAGGCAAAACATTCCATGCGACACAAACCATCGATCCCGAACCGGGGCTTTCGCGTCGCCGACCAGATCCAGCGCGACGTCGCCGAGCTGATCCGCGACCTGAAGGATCCGCGCGTCGGCATGGTGACGATCCACGCCGTCGAGGTGACGCCCGACTACGCCCACGCGACCATCTTCTTCTCGGTCCTGATCGGCGATCCGGCCGACTGCGAGCAGGCACTGAACGAGGCCGCGGGCTTCATCCGCAACGGCCTCTTCAAGCGGCTGCAGATCCACACGGTGCCGACGCTGCACTTCAAGTTCGACCGCACGACCGAGCGCGCCGCCGAGCTGACGGCGCTGATCGCCAAGGCGAACGCGACGCGCGCCAAGGACGACTGAGATCGTGGCACCGACGAGCTCTCATGCCCGCCCGAGGATCGCGCGTCGCGCCGTGCACGGCGTGCTCGTGCTCGACAAGGACGCGGGCATGTCGAGCAACACCGCGCTGCAGCACGCCAAGCGGCTGTTCCGCGCCGACAAGGCCGGCCACACCGGCACGCTCGACCCGCTTGCCAGCGGCCTGCTGCCGCTCTGCTTCGGCGCAGCGACGAAGTTTGCGCAGGCCAGCCTCGACGCCGACAAGCGCTATCTCGCGACGCTGAAGCTCGGTGCGACGTCGTCGACCGGCGACGGCGAGGGCGAGATCACGCTCGGTGGCGCGGTCGACGTCGACCGTGCTGCGATCGAAGCGGCGTGCGCGACCTTCGTCGGCACGATCGACCAGATCCCGCCGATGCATTCCGCGCTCAAGCGCGACGGCAAGCCGCTCTACGAATATGCCCGCGCCGGCATCGAGCTCGAGCGCGAGCCGCGCCGGGTGACGATCCACGCGATCCGCGTCACCGAGGGCGACGGCGACCGCTGGACGATCGACGTCTCGTGCAGCAAGGGCACCTACATCCGCACGCTGGCGCAGGACATCGGTGCCGCGCTCGCCTGCGGCGCCTATCTCGCGGCGCTTCGCCGCACCGGCAGCGGCGCCATCACGCTCGCGACTTCGGCGACGCTCGACGAGCTCGCAGCGCTCGATCCCGACGTGCTCGACGCGCGACTGCTCTCCGCCGATGCGCTCGTGGCCGCGTGGCCGCGCGTCGTCCTCACCGCCGAGGACGCCGGCCGGTTCCTCTCTGGCGTGCGCCGTCGCCTGCCCTTGCGCGATGCGCCCGCGGTCCGCGTCTTCGGACCCGAGCCGGGCGCCTTCCTCGGCACCGGCCACGTGGCAGGCGGCGAGCTGATCGCCACCCGTCTCCTCAGCCCCCTCGAAGTCGAGGCGCTCGTCGCGCGTCGATCTCTCCAGACCGAACCCGAAAGCGTCTCCGCATGACCCGCCAGATCCGCAACATCGCCATCATCGCCCACGTCGACCATGGCAAGACGACGCTCGTCGACCAGCTGCTGCGCCAGAGCGGCACCTTCCGCGCCAACGAGAAGGTGTCGGAGCGGATCATGGATTCGAACGACCTCGAGAAGGAACGCGGCATCACGATCCTGGCGAAGAACTGCGCGGTCGAGTGGAAGGGCACGCACGTCAACATCGTCGACACGCCGGGCCACGCCGACTTCGGCGGCGAGGTCGAGCGGGTGCTGTCGATGGTCGACTCGGTGCTGCTGCTCGTCGACGCGGTCGAAGGACCGATGCCGCAGACCCGCTTCGTCACCAAGAAGGCGCTCGCGCTCGGCCTGAAGCCCATCGTCGTCATCAACAAGGTCGACCGCCCGGGCGCGCGAGAGGACTACGTCGTCAACGCGACCTTCGACCTCTTCGACAAGCTCGGCGCGACCGAGGAGCAGCTCGATTTCCCGGTGATCTACGCCTCCGGCCTGAACGGCTGGGCGACGCTCGTCAAGGGCGAGACCGGCACCGACCTTGCGCCGCTCTTCGACGCCATCCTCCAGCACGTGCCGGCACACGCGGGCTCGCCCGACGATCCGCTCCAGCTGCAGATCTGCTCGCTCGACTACTCGACCTACGTCGGCCGGATCGGCATCGGCCGCATCAACCAGGGCACGCTGAAGCCGATGCAGGACGTCGCGCTCTATTCGGGCCCCGACTCGACGCCGATCAAGGCACGCGTCAACCAGGTGCTGAAGTTCGAAGGGCTCGAACGCCAGCAGGCCACCGAAGCCGGCCCGGGCGACATCGTGCTGATCAACGGCATCGAGGGCATCGGCGTCGGCGTGACGCTGACCAGCCTCGACGATCCGAAGCCGCTGCCGATGCTGCAGGTCGACGAGCCGACGCTGACGATGAACTTCTGCGTCAACAACTCGCCGCTCGCCGGCCGCGAAGGCAAGTTCATCACGAGCCGTCAGATCCGCGACCGGCTCGACCGCGAGCTGCAGTCGAACGTGGCGCTCAAGGTGCGCGACACCGACGAGGACGGCATCTTCGAGGTGATGGGCCGGGGCGAATTGCACCTCACGATCCTGCTCGAGAACATGCGCCGCGAAGGCTACGAGCTCGCCGTCTCGAAGCCGCGCGTCGTCTTCCACGACGTCGATGGTGTGAAGCATGAGCCGATCGAGCAGCTGACGGCCGACGTCGAGGACCAGCACCAGGGCGCCGTCATGCAGGCGCTCGGCGAGAGGAAGGCCGAGCTGGTGAACATGGAGCCGGACGGCATGGGGCGCGTCCGCCTCGACTACAAGATCCCGGCGCGCGGCCTGATCGGCTTCCAGAACGAGTTCCTGAACCTGACCCGCGGCACCGGCCTCATCAGCAACATCTTCGACAGCTACGAGGCCTACAAGGGCGAGATCGAAGGGCGCAAGCAAGGCGTCCTGATCAGCCAGGACGATGGCGAGGCGGTGACGTATTCGCTCGGCAAGCTCGACGACCGTGGCCGCATGTTCGTCAAGGCGGGCGATCCGCTCTACGAAGGCATGATCATCGGCATCCACAGCCGCGACAACGACCTCGTCGTCAACGCGGTGCGCGGCAAGCAGCTCACCAACTTCCGCGTCTCCGGCAAGGAAGACGCGATCAAGATCACGCCGCCGATCCAGCTCACTCTCGAGTACGCGGTGGAGTTCATCGCCGACGACGAGCTGGTCGAGATCACGCCGAAGTCGATTCGCATCCGCAAGCGCCACCTGAAGGAGCACGAGCGGAAGAAGGCTTCGCGCGAGGGCTGATCTC
>JAYTHL010000350.1:0-4022 GCA_043732605.1 Rhizobacter sp.
TCTCGGCGAAGTTCGACACCGGCTCGGCGTGGTTCACGCCCGAGCTGTTGCGCATCCCGCAAGCGACGGTGACCGGCTGGATCGTGCAGACGCCGGCGCTCGCGCCCTATCGCTTTCCGATCCTCGACGAATACCGGCGCAAGGCCCACGTGCTCGACGACCAGGGCGAGCGGCTGCTCTCGCTGCCGAGCCAGTTCAACAGCGCGCCGCGCACGATCTACCAGGAGCTGAGCGTCTCCGACATCCGCTTTCCGACGCTGCGCCTGTCGGACGGCAACGACGTCGTCCTGAGCCCCGGCAACTACGGCGCGCTGCTGCAGACGAATCCGAGCCAGGCAGATCGCGGCAAGGCGGCCGAGGCGCACGTCGGCACCTACGGCGCGATGGCCAACACCTACGGCGCGATCTACAGGGGCATCCTGCAGCGCGACTGGTCGCTCGCGCAGGCGCGCAACTTCGACGGCACGCTCGACGCCGCGCTCGACCGCAACGCCATTCCGCGCGCCGTCGTCGAGACGCTGATCGACGCGACCCGTGCCGGCACCGCGCCGCTGCAGCGCTACGCGCGCCTGCGCCAGAAGCTGCTCGCCCTGCAGAGCTATCACCTCTACGACGGTTTCGTGCCGATCTTTCGCAGCGACAAGACCTATCCCTACGAGCAGGCGCGCGAGCTCGTCCTGAAGTCGATCGCGCCGCTCGGCGAGGACTACGTCGCCAGGTACAAGAGCTTCGCCTCGGGCGGCCGGATCGACGTCTACGAGAACGACGGCAAGAAGAGCGGCGCCTATGTCGCAGGCGTCTACGGTGTCGGTCCGTACATGCTGATGAACTACAACGACACGCTCGGCGCCGCGTTCACGCTCGCCCACGAGGGTGGCCACGCGATGCACACCGTGCTGTCGTACCAGAACCAGCCGTACGTCACGGCCGACTACACGATCTTCGTCGCCGAGGTCGCGTCGACCACCAACGAGCGCTTCCTGCTCGACGAGCTGCTCAGGCAGACGAGCGATCCGAAGGAACGCTTCCTGCTGCTGCAGCACGCCGTCGATTCGATCGTCGGCACTTTCTACACGCAGGTGCTGTTCGCCGACTTCGAGCTGCGCGCGCATCGCCTGGTCGAGAAGGGCGAGCCGGTCACGACCGAGGTGCTCGACAACCTCTACGCGGGCCTGCTCAAGGAGTACTGGGGTGACTCGCTCGCGGTCGACGATTTCTACAAGTGGACCTGGGCGCGCATCCCGCACTTCTTCGACACCCCGTACTACGTCTACCAGTACGCGACCTGCTTCGCGTCGTCGGCGCAGCTCTACGACGCGATGACGACCGGCACGCCGACGTCGCGTCAGGCCGCGACCGCGCGCTACCTCACGCTGCTGAAGAGCGGCGGCAACGACCATCCCATGGCGCAGCTGAAGAAGGCCGGCGTCGACCTGACCCAGCCGGCGACGATCCAGGCCGTCGTCGACCAGATGGACCGGCTCGTCTCGCAGATGGAAGTCGAAGCTGCGAAGATCCGCTGACCGTTGTCGCACGGCGAGCATGGAACGCGTCAACGGCCGTCGCGCCATTCCGTTGAATACCGAACCTCGTCGATTCCTCTCTCGATCATGACCTCTCGCGCCGCCGTTTTTCCGACGATCGCCCTGGCCTTCGCCTGCGCCACCGCCTTCGCTGCGCCGGAGACGGCGCCCCATGCCGCGGCCTGCGTCGCCGCCCTCCAGGCGCAGGAGACGACGCTGGCCGAGACGGTCAAGGGTGGCGAGCCGGTCCAGCCCGAGCTGCTGAAGGTCGTGCGCAGCGGCATCGCGATCATCGGCACGCAATACCTGGCCGGTCTGCGCGAGGCCGAGGCCCGCCAGATGCTGAAGGCTGCGCAGCAAGACTTCCAGACCCTGCCGCCCGGGGCGGCAGCCGAGCGTCAGGCGCAGTGCCTGAAGGAAGGCGAGGCGCTGTTCGAGCACGCGTCGGCAATCGAGCGCAGCCTGATCACGTCGGCGGCACAGCGCCGCATCCGGCGCGTCACGGCTGCTTAGCCGGCCGAGCGACCGGTCAAGCGGCGACGAACTGACCGAGCGCGCGGGCGGTGTCGCCGTCGAGGTCGGTGAACACGGCGCCGATCTTGAACTCGCCCGCAGCGGAGTACGAGGAATGGACGACCTTGGCCGCGACGTCGAAGTGCACGGGCGTCTCGTCGCCCAGTGCGAGGTCGAAGGCGACCTGGCAGCGCATGCCCGGCGCGATCGGCCGGGGCGAGAGCAGGCACATGCCGTCGGCGCCGATGTCCCAGGTGCGCACCGCCTTGCTGCTGCCGCCGTAGACGATCGTCGCCGCCTCGCGGAACGCCTTGCGCAGGGCGATCCGCCGGTTGCGTTCAGGGGCTTGGGGCAGGATGCTCATGGCGGGTCGGGCGGTCGACCGAGTCTAATGTTTCGACGCCTCCGTCGCTCCGGGACGTCGCGGCGCGCCCGGACGCGGGCCGCGCTAGAGTCGCCGCGATGAGCTTGGAGTCCGTTCGCGCCTTTCTCGCCGATCACGCACCCGACATCGAGATCCTCGAAGCGACGACGAGCACCGCGACGGTCGCGCTCGCCGCCGAAGCGCACGGCGTCGAGCCGGCGCGCATCGCCAAGACGCTGGCGCTGCATCTGCAGGAAGACGTGATCTTGATCGTGATGAGCGGCACCGCGCGCCTCGACAACCGCAAGTACAAGGGCCGCTTTGGCGCCAAGGCGAAGATGCTCGACGCTGCCGAGGTGCTCGAGGCGACGAGCCATCCGGTGGGCGGCGTCTGCCCGTTCGGGTTGCCGCGAGCATTGCGTGTCTACGCCGATGCCTCGTTGCGCCGCTTCGACGATGTCGTGCCGGCGGCGGGCAGCACGCACACGGCCGTGCGGATCGCGACGGAGCGGCTGGTGGCGCTCACCGACGCGGAGTGGGTCGACGTCGCCCAGGCCTGAGCGGCCGTTCGCGCCGTGTCACTATCGGCGCCATGCCATCCGTGAACGACCACTCCGACGACGACTCCGCCGCCGCCATCCACGACGACCGCCTCTGGCGCGACAACGGCTGGACCGCCCGTGTCGTGAAGAACGAGGACGACGAAGGCTGGGCGGTCGAGATGGTCAAGGACGGCGAGCCCGAACCGGCGCTCGTCGGCCCCTGGACGATGGGCCGCGACAAGAAGAATCCGAAGCCGCTCGACAGCGCGGCATTCAACACGCTGGTGAAGACCGCCGCCGAAGTGATCCGGCGCCACGAGCAGCACGCGCATGCCGAGCTGCACAAGGAAGTGATCGTCACCGCGGGCGCGGGTCGTATCACCGTGAAGCTCGACATCACGCCCGACGAGGACGATCCGTACGCGGAGCTCAGCGCGTTCGATGTCTACGGCGACGAGCTGGCGCGCCTGCGGGTCGGTGCGGGCTTCAGGCTGAGCGCGACGAGCGCTTCGGCGTGGATCGAGAACGGGTTCCGCAAGCCGGGCTGATCGCCGACCGCGGCTACGTCACCAGGAACCACTCGGAGATCTGCCGGATGACGTTGCTTGCGCAGCGGCTCGGCCATGCCCTTCTTGATCGACTCGTGCATGCCGGGCACCGACAACAGGTGCGACGTTTCCTGGATGGCCTGCCAATCTTCCTCGGCCACCAGCACGGCACGGCGCTGCTGCGCTTGCCGGCGATGACCACCGGTTCATGCGATTCGGCCGTCTGATCGATCAGACGGTACGGGGAGGCGCGCGTTTCGCTGGCGGTCAGGGCGGCCATGGGAACTCCGAAAGCAATGGCCTCGAGAAATCGTACGTATTGTCAATGCGGCCCTGCGGCGAAAACGGATCGATCCGCTCATGCGGCGCTCCCATCGGCCGCCAACTCCAGCGCCGTCAGCCACAGGCGCACATCGAGCTCGAGCTGGTGGTATGCCGGCTCCATGTGCGTGCAGAGCGCATAGAACGCCTTGTCGTGCTCGCGCTCCTTCAGATGCGCCAGCTCGTGCACGACGATCATCTTCAGGAACGG
>JAYTHL010000351.1:0-4005 GCA_043732605.1 Rhizobacter sp.
GGTGGTGGCCGTTCGTTCTCAAGGGCGACCGGGGCAGGGTCTGGGATGGATTTCGCCGCTCCGCCGCAAGCCTCTTTCCAGTGGCGCTTCCCGGCCTGATGGAGAACGCCGCGTGCCTGGCGTTCGCGGCGGACTGGACGCCGAGAGTCCTGGCGCCGCGGTCCTTGTCGAACGCCATCGATGCGCGCGATCTCGTCGCGTACATGCTGACTGCGATCACCTGAGCGAGGCGTCGCGCGCCCGCTATAGTCTGCCGTATACATCGGGCAGATCATCGAGGACCGAATGACCGCATCGCGATCCTTTCCCACCGGACACCCTTGCGCCGGCATTCGACGGGGCCTTGCCGGGTTGGCGTTGTCCGTGGCGAGCGTGGGTGTCTTCGCCGCCGACCTGACCGTGTCCGCCGCGGCCAGCCTCACCAACGCCTTCAACGAGATCGGCCCCGCGTTCGAGGCCGCCAATCCGGGCACAAAGGTCCAGTTCAACTTCGCCGCCTCGGGCGCGTTGCTGCAGCAGATCGCAAAGGGCGCGCCGGTCGACGTGTTCGCGAGCGCCGACCAGGAGACGATGACCCAGGCCGAGCAGCAGCGGCTGGTCAAGCCCGCCACGCGGGCGAACTTCGTCAGCAACTCGCTGGTCGTGATCGTCCCGCAGGACGCCGCATCCGTGCCGAAGACGCTCGCCGACCTGAACGTGCCGGCGGTGAAGAGAGTCGCGATCGGCGTGCCGGCGAGCGTTCCCGTCGGTCGCTACGCCAAGGCCGTGCTCGAGAGGGCCAACCTCTGGCCGGCCATCGAGGCGAAGATGATCGGCGCGCAGTCGGTACGCCAGGTGCTCGACTACGTGGCGCGCGGCGAGGTCGACGCCGGCTTCGTGTACGGCACCGATGCGGCCGTCATGCCGGGCAAGGTCAAGATCGCCTTCACGGTGCCGACGGATGCGCCACTGCTTTATCCGATCGCCCCGATCGCTGCGAGCGGCAATTCGGCGGCGGCACAGAAGTTCGTCGCCTACGTGACCTCGCCGAAGGGGCAGGCGGTCCTTGCGAAGTACGGTTTCGGCAAGCCCTCGCAGGCTGTTGAAAAGGCGAAATGCGGTGGATGAAATCTTCATTTCGGATGGTCGTTGAACCCTTCCGGGCTCCAAACAAATCGACTGTGGAGCCTTCTACGAGGTCGACTGAATCGATCGGTGGGAGCCGGATGCTTTTTTCAACAGCCTGCCAGGCCTTCCCCTGCGCGCAATTCGACGCGGCGCTCCTGATGGCACCGTCGCGCGATATCCGCAACAAATCCCTGGTATCCCGTTCAAGGGAATCGGAGTGGCGCACTTCAGCCGGGCAGCGAGTTGCTCTTGCGGGGGGAGGGGCGGGCGCGACGAGCGGGTGATCCTGTGGCGACGTGCCAAGTCGCCGCAACGGTAGCCGGACCGAGGCAGCGACCGCGGGAAAGCACCGAGGTGTTGCGCTAGCGATGCAAGCGAGGCAGGACCAGAATCGGTCGCAGAAGCCGTTCAAAACGGCGCCACCAGGAGACATCGCCATGTGCAAGCTCTGTGACGAGGGCCGCCCGCAGGACCACTATTTCGGGTCCCGCCGCGGCTTCATGAAAACGGCGGCCCTCACCGGTGTCGCGGCGACCGCGTTCGACCTCCTGGCCACAGGTGCGGCCAAGGCTGACGACGACGAGCGTGACCGCGATCGTCCGCCCGAGGACAGCGGCGAGAGAGGGCGGCGCTACCTGATCAAGGGTGGCGCCGTGATGTCGATGGACAAAACCGTCGGCGACTTCGCCCAGGCCGACGTGCTCGTCGAGGGCAAGAAGATCCTCGCCGTCGGCCCGAGCCTGCACGCCGGCAGCGCGTCGGTGATCGACGCGCGTGGCCGCATCGTCATGCCGGGCTTCATCGACACGCACCACCACCAGTTCGAGACCGCGCTGCGCAGCTTCCTTGCGGACGGTGTCCTGATCAACGACGGGTCCGGCTCGGTCAGCGGCAGCACGACCTACTTCGAATACATCCTCCTGAAGTTCGCCCCCGTCTACCGGCCTCAGGACGTCTACATCAACGAGCTGTTCGGAGGCCTGAGCCAGCTCGACGCCGGCGTGACGACGGTGCACGACGTCTCGCAGATCCATCACTCGCCGCAGCACTCGGACGCGGCAGTCCAGGCGCTGCTCGACACCGGTCGCCGCGCGGCGTTCGGCTTTTTCGAGAGCGCCGGTGCCAGCATCCTCGGCACCAACCCCGGCAACAAGTACCCGACCGACGCGCCGCGGCTCAAGAACAAGTGGTTCTCGTCGAGCGACCAGCTCGTCCACATGATCATGGGCGGCGAGGTCTATCTCGGCGATCCGTCGACTGACCTGTCGTGGACGATCGGGCGCCAGCTCGGGCTGCAGATCGCGGCGCACATCCTTTCGCCGTTCGGTATCCGCCCGATCTTCGACAAGCTCGCCGTCGGGACCGGCGGCAACGGCCACATCGGGATCGGACCGGACAACCTGTTCATTCACATGACCGGGATGGCTGATGCCGCGTGGCAGAGGGTCAAGGACGTCGGCGCGCAGGTCTCGCTCGCCGTCCCGATCGAGATGAACATGCGCCACGGCATGCCGCCCATCCTCAAGATGCAGAGCCTGGGGCTGGAGCCGTCGCTGAGCGTGGACGTGGAGTGCACGCTGACGGCCGACTTCTTCACCCAGATGCGCTCGACGATGAACGTGCAGCGCGCGCTCGTGAACCAGATGATCCTGGAGCAGGGCAACTTCTATCCGCCCAACCAGTGGCCGACGCCTGCGCCCACCGTGCCGCCGCTCCTGACGACCAAGGACGTGCTCCGCTACGCGACGATGAACGGCGCCAGGGCGCTGCGGCTCGACGGCAAGACGGGCTCGCTCACGCCGGGCAAGGAAGCCGACATCCTCATCCTCGACGCGACCGCGATCAACGTCGCGCCGCTCAACAATGTTCCGGGCGCCGTCGTGTCGCTGATGGATCGCAGCAACGTCGAGACCGTGATCGTCGCCGGCAAGGTCCGCAAGTGGAAGGGCAAGCTCCTGGGCGTCGATCTCGGTCGGCTCCGCACGCAGCTCGACGCATCGCGCGACTACCTTTTCAGCGCCGCCGCGATCCCGAAGAACCTTTTTCGCTGATAGACGCTCGGAGTGCCGGGACCGCCAATGCCACTCGAGCCGGTCACGGTGCGCCGCGCAGTCGCATCGCGGAGGTGAAGCGGTTGAACGCAAACCGGCTGACGGCGACTTCGGCGATCTTCCGCGAGGTCGCGCGATACACGCGCTCGCTCTCGACCAAGACCGTGCCGCTGTCGGCCTCGAGTTCCCTGCCGACGGCGGCGGAGGCGACGTCGGCGCGAAAGGTCTGCTCGATGTCGCCGATCTTCTCGGCGTAGAGATCCTCGATCAGCTCGTGGCTGGCGCTCTTGCGGCGTCCGACCAGCCGTCCGACGCCCGCAGAGTTGGCACGCACGTAGACGGTCGTGCGGCACAGCGGAACAGCGTCTCCGGCGGCCGAGCGGAGCCCTTCGATGCGCAGCCAGCTCTGGAGCACGCTGCCGCCGATTTGAGACACCAGCAGCTTGTCGGCGTCGATCGGCTCGCTGCGGTCGTCATTTCTTCGCCCGTGGCCAGCGATAGGCGAGTAGCTCCTTCCTCGCGAAACGACGTACCGCGTCGCGATGTGTTTCGCAATCGAGAGCAAGGGCCTGGCTCGTGGCCTCGATCGACAGCATCGTCTCGAGGTCGGTCTGCGGCGTCGAGGCGGTGTGCCTGATCAAAGCCGACGGACAGGCGCTGGTGCGCTTCGTGGCCGTCGAAGTCGGCCAGCGTCGCCGGCTCGGCGTCGGGGCGAGCGCTACCGCCCTCCTCGCGGCACTCGATCCGATGCAGTGCGAGCACGTGATCGACGCCATCGCGCCGGGCCTGCGGCCCTATCCGCGACTCACGCCCGAGAGCCTGCGCGCGACGGTGCGTCTCACGCGTC
>JAYTHL010000352.1:0-3996 GCA_043732605.1 Rhizobacter sp.
GACTTCAATCCGAGCGAGTTCTCGCGCGTGCGCCTGCAGCTCGCGCAGGACCGCTCGCGCGAAGGCGTGACCGACAAGCAGCTCTTCGTCCAGTACCAGATGAGCCTGGGCGCGCACGGCGCGCACAGCTACTGAACCCGCTTCGATCCGGAGACATCGCCATGACGATCCACCGCTCACTTCTCGCCGCGCTGCTCGCGGCCTCTGCCTTGTCGCTCGCCGCGCCGGCCCATGCCGCGATCCGCGTCTTCGCCTGCGAGCCCGAGTGGGGCGCGCTGGCGCAGGAGCTCGGTGGATCGCTCGTCGACGTCTCGGTCGCGACCAGCGCGTTGCAGGACCCGCACCAGATCCAGGCCAAGCCGAGCCTGATCGCACGCGCCCGCAACGCCGACCTCGTCGCCTGCACCGGCGCCGAGCTCGAGATCGGCTGGCTGCCGGTGCTGCTGCAGCAGTCGGGGAACGCGAAAGTGCAAGCAGGGCAGCCCGGCAACTTCGCCGCCGCCGACTACGTGAAGAAGCTCGACGTTCCCGGTGCGCTCGACCGCGCACAGGGCGACGTGCATGCAGCCGGCAATCCGCACATCCAGACCGACCCGCGCAACATCGCGCTCGTCGCCGTTGCGCTCGGCGCGCGGCTGCGCCAGATCGATCCGTCGCACGCGGCGCAGTACGAGAAGCAGCAGGCCGACTTCACGCAGCGCTGGCAGCAGGCGATGGCGCGCTGGTCGACGCAGGCCGCGCCGCTCAAGGGCGTCTCGGCGGTGTCGCAGCACAAGGCCTTCGTCTACCTCTACGACTGGCTCGGCATGAAGGAGGTCGCGGTGCTCGAGCCCAAGCCCGGCGTCGAGCCGACGGCGTCGCATTTGCAGGAAGTGCTGGCGACGCTCAAGGGCTCGCCGGCGCGCATGGTCCTCTACGCCGCGTACCAGGACGCGCGGCCGTCGGAATGGCTCGGCAAGAACGCCGGCCTCGCCGTCGTCAAGGTGCCGTTCACCGTCGGCGGCAGCGACGCGGCGAAGGACCTGTTCTCGCTCTTCGACGACACCGTCGCGCGACTTGTCTCCGGCGCCACGGCGAAGCCATGAACTGGAGCGCGCTCGACGCCGGCATCCTCGGCCCGGCGCTCGTCGCAGGTCTGCTCGTGCTCGCGACGCACGTGCCGCTCGGCATGCAGGTGCTCGACCGCGGGATCGTCTTCATCGACCTCGCGATCGCGCAGATCGCCGGCCTCGGCGTCATCGCCGCCGATGCGGTCGGATTGCCGGAAGGCGGCGTCGCGGTGCAGGCCGCCGCGGTGTCGGCGGCGCTGCTCGGCGCGTGGCTGTTGACGTGGACCGAGCGACGCGCGCCGCAGCAACAGGAAGCGTTGATCGGCGTCATGTTCATCCTCGCCGCCTGCGCCGGCATCCTGATGCTCGCCGGCAATCCGCATGGCGGCGAGCACCTGAAAGACCTGCTCGTCGGCCAGATCCTCTGGGTCAACACGACGCAGCTCGCGTGGCTCGCGGCGCTCTCGGTCGTGCTGCTCGCGGCGATCGCGTTCGGCTGGGTCGAGCGGCTCGGGCGCTTCGGCTTCTATGCGGTGTTCGCGCTCGCGGTGACGGCATCGGTGCAGCTCGTCGGCGTGTATCTCGTGTTCTCGAGCCTGATCATTCCCGCGCTCGCGACGCGCGCTTGGGGCGGCCGGAGCCGCTACGGCGTCGCCTATCTCGTCGGCGCGCTCGGCTATGCGCTCGGCCTTGCACTCTCCGCGCTGTTCGATCTGCCGTCGGGCGCGGTCGTCGTCTGGACGCTCGCCGCGTGCGCGCTGGCTGCGGCGGCGCTGCGTCCGGTGCCGTCGGTCACGCCGGCGGCCTAGCGACCGGCGCGGCCCCGCGCCAGCCGTACACCTCGACCGACGTGTGGCCCTTGATGGCGTGCTCGCCGAGCGACTCGGCCGCGGCGCCATCGGCGATCGACTCGTGCACCGATGCCGACATCAGCAGCGGACAGCCGAGCGTCTTGGTGAGCCCTTCGAGCCGCGAGGCGAGGTTGACGCAGTCGCCGACCGCGCCGTAGGTGTGGCGCGTCGTCGAGCCGATGTGGCCGACGACCGCTTCGCCCGACGCGAGGCCGATGCCGATGGCCAGCGGCGCTTCGCCGCGCACCTTCAAAGCATCGTTGATGCGCGACAGTGCCGCGAGCATCGCGCGCGCGGCATCGAAGCCGGCCTGGCCAGGATTCGGCAGCGGCCGCGGCGCGCCGAAGAACGCCATCACGCCGTCGCCCATGAACTCCTTGACCGTGCCGCCGTGCGCGTGGACGACTTCGGTCGCGGTCTCGAACAGCGTGTTGAGCATCGCCGTCACGCGCTCGGGCGCGTCGCTCTCGACCCGGGTCGTGAAGCCGCGCACGTCGATGAACATGACGCAGACGAAGCGGCGCTGGCTCGTCATGCCGTCGAGGCGACCGGCTTCGAGCTCGGTCATGACGTCGGGGCTGACATAGCCTGCGAAGAGCCGGCGCAGGCGCTGCCGCGCCGCGATGTCGTCGCGCAGCTCGAGGCCGTAGCGCAGCGCGGCAGTGGCGACGACTGCGATCGCCGCGCCGGCAATCGGCACGGCGACGCCGGCGGCGAGCGCGACAGGTGCAACGACGGCGAGGACGACCAGGCCGCCGCCGACGACCGCGAGCGCCGGCCGCCAGCGCAATGCGAAGCGCCACGCGAGGCCGCACAGCACGGCGGCGAGCAACGCGGCCGGCGCCGTTCGCACGGGCAGTGCGCCGGTCGTGGCCAGCGTCCGGAACGCCTGCGCCTGGAGGAACACGCCCGGCATCGACGCCGGCAGGTAGCCGCTCGCGCCGAGGGCCACCGGAACGCGGTGGCGGTCGACGAAGGGAAGCAGTGCGCCGACGAAGACCACCTTGCCTGCGAACGCGCGCCGCAGCGCCGCGGTGTCGCCGGCACGCGCCCATGTCATCACCGCGAGCATCGAGACCGGCTCGACGCCGATCGGCCGGCCGTAGTCGATCAGGCCAGGTTCGACGCGAAAGCCGAGTCGGCGCGCGAGCTCGCCGACCATCGTCACGACTTGCGCGCCGCCGGCGCCGAGGCGCTCGTCGATGCGGCGCACGGCGCCGTCGCGATCGACCGGCAGGAGCGCGAAGCCGCTGCCGCCGGGTCCGGCGGCGGCGAGCAGCGGCGCGTGGATCGTGCGCTCGAGGCCGCTGTCGTCGACCGTGCGCGCGAGCACGAGCACGCCGGCCTGGCGCATCGCGAGCAGCCCGCGCATCAGCGCGAGATCGGCGCCGGGCGCGACGCTGTCGAAGCTGCGGTCGGGCAGGACGAGATCGAGCGCGACGGCGCGTGCGCCGCCTTGGGCGAGCGCCTCGAGCACCGCGCCGAGATGCGGGTGGATCAGCGCGAGCGGCTCCGGCACCGCGGCCAGCGTCGCTTCGTCGAGGCCGACGACGGCGATGCCGGTGGCTGGCGGCGTCGGGCGCAGCCGATCGAGCAGCCGGAACGACGCGTCCCAGGCGCGACCGTCGAGCGGCGCGGCGATCGGGGTCAGCGTCCACAGCGCGCCGAGCAGCATGGCCGCGGCGACGCCGAGCCACGCGGGGCGCGACGCCTGCACTAGCGTCGGGCGCGCGCCGTCAGCGCGTCGTCGTCGGGGCGCTGCTCGGCCAGGGCCTGCCACATCTGCCGCGCTTCGCCGACGGCGCCGACCTGCTCGAGCCAGAGCGCATAGACGAGCCGGTCGGAGAACGCGGCGCTCTCGGCCGGCCGCACGCGCTTCGCCTCGTCGCGCACGTCGTCGGCCGCGAGAGTGAAGCTCGCGCCCGACGTCAGCGCGAGTGCGCGGTCGCCGGCGACGGTGACGGTCCACGTGTAGCGTTCCTGCGGCTTGAGCGTGAGCGATGCGGGGAAGGGCAGCGCGAGGCCCTGGGCGCGGCCTTCGTACACGACCGCGCCTGCGGCGTCGCGCAGCTCGACGACGTAGCGGTCGTTGCGCG
>JAYTHL010000353.1:0-3971 GCA_043732605.1 Rhizobacter sp.
GCAGCGTCCATGTCGGCGAGCGCGCCTTGCACGGACCAGTTCACCTGCGAAGTGAAGTGCGGGATGCTGCGCTTGTCCTCGTAGTCGAGCCAGGCCTTCTGGTACTCGGGCGGGTAGTAGTGGTGATGGGTGTCGATCACCCGCGATGCGCCAGCCGGCGTCGACGCCGTCGGCATCGCGCAGCCTGCCAGCGTCGTGCCGGCGCCGGCGACGACGAGCGCGCGCAGGAAGCCGCGCCGGGAGTCGACTCCCGCGCCGTTGTCGCCGTCGTCTTCGCAGCCGCAGTCCGCGCGGCAGATTAGGCGTTGCCCGAGGTGATCCATGGTGTCTCCGTGGCGGCGGGTCGGGCCGCCTGCTTCATTCGTCGACGACGATAGACGGCGCATGGCGGCGATGACAAATGATCCTTTGCCATCGATATGATCGACGGCATCGATTCGATCACCGGGTTTCCATGGAGCTGAGACACCTGCGCTACTTCGTGGCCCTGGCCGACTGCCTGAGCTTCACGCGCGCCGCGGCGAACGTCCACGTCACCCAGTCGACGCTCTCGCACCAGATCCGCCAGCTCGAGGAGGAGATCGGCCAGACGCTCTTCGAGCGCATCGGCCGCAAGGTGGTGACGACCGAGGCGGGCGAGCTGTTCCTCGCCTACGCGACGCGCGCATTGCGCGAGGTCGACCAGGGCATCGCGACGCTGCGCCCGGGCGGTGGCGGGCTCACGGGGCGGGTGCGCATCGGTGCGACGCACACCTTCAACGTCGGCCTGATCCCGGACTGCGTCGCGGTCTTCCTCGGCCGCCATCCGACCGTGCAGGTGCGGGTCGACGAGCTCGCCGCCGACGAGATCGTCGCGGCGCTGCACGCCAGCGAGCTCGACATCGGCATCGCCTATCGGCCGAGCGCGCAGACCGATCTCTGGTTCGAGCCGCTCTACAACGAGGAGATGGTGCTCGTCGTCGCGCACGACCATCCGATGGCCGCGAGGAAGCGCATCCGCATGGTCGAGCTGCACCAGCAGCGGCTCGTGCTCCTGCCGCCGCGCTTCGCGACGCGCGCGCTGCTCGAGCAATGCTTCAAGGCGGCCGGTGCCGAGCCGGTGGTCGCGGCCGAGATGTCGGCGATCGGGCCGATGCTCGGGCTGGTCCAGCGCATGCCGATCGGCTGCATCGTCGCTACCCACGCGATCCCGCCCGGCATGACCGGGCTGAAGCGGATCCCGCTCGAAAGCCCGACGCCGATCCGCTCGCCGGGTCTGCTCTGGCGCCTCGACGTGACGCAGGCCGCCGAGGTGCAGGCGTTCGCCGTGATCCTGCGCAAGACCGCGTTGCGCAACAGCCTGCGACCCGACGGGCTTGGCCGCACCCCGGCCGACCTCAGTCGCGAGCCGGAGCTCGCGGCGGACCCTCGTTGACGACGCGGCCGCCGTCGTTGCCGGCGCCGGGGCCGATCTCGACGACCCAGTCGGCCTCGGCGATCACGCGCTCGTCGTGCTCGACCATGATCACCGCGTTGCCCGCCTCGACCAGGCCCTGCAGCTGGCGCATGAGCTTGTCCACGTCGGCCGGATGCAGGCCGGTGGTCGGCTCGTCGAGGACGTAGAGCGAGCGGCCGCGCTGCTGCTTCTGCAGCTCGGTCGCGAGCTTGATGCGCTGCGCCTCGCCGCCCGAGAGCTCGGTCGCCGGCTGGCCGAGGCGCAGGTAGCCGAGGCCGATGTCGCGCAGCAGCGCGAGCGGCTTCAGCACGGCGGCCTCGTCGGCGAAGACGGCGCAGGCGGCGTCGACGGTCAGGCCGAGGACGTCGGCGATGGTCTTGCCTTGCCACGTCACCTCGAGCGTCTTGGCGTCGTAGCGCGCGCCGTGGCAGGTCGGGCAGGGCGCGTAGACGCTCGGCATGAAGAGCAGCTCGACGCTCACGAAGCCTTCACCCTCGCAGGTCGCGCAGCGTCCCTTGGCGACGTTGAACGAGAAGCGGCCGGCGTCGTAGCGGCGCGCGCGTGCGGCCGGCGTCGCCGCGAAGAGCTTTCGGACGCCGTCGAAGAGGCCGGTGTAGGTCGCGAGGTTGGAGCGAGGTGTGCGACCGATCGGCTTCTGGTCGACGCGCACCAGCCGCTGCACGCGCTCCATGCCGCCGGCGATGCGGCCGCGCGTTTCCTCCGCGACGGTCGGCACGCCGTCGGCGTCGCTCGCGTCGTCGTCGCTCGCTGGCTCGTGACCGAGATGGCGGCAGACGAGCTCGACCAGCGCCTGGCTGACGAGGCTCGACTTGCCCGAGCCCGAGACGCCGGTGACGGCGGTGAGCACGCCGAACGGGAAGCGCGCGTCGAGATCGACGAGGTTGTTGCGCGTGATGCCGGCTAGGACGAGCCAGCCTTGCGGTGTTCGCGGCTCGCGTCGTGTCGGATCAGTCGCAGCGAACAGATAGCGCGCCGTGTGCGACTCGGCGACATCGGCCAGGCCGGGCGGTGGACCGCTGTACAGCACGCGTCCGCCGAGCTCGCCCGCATCGGGTCCGACATCGACGAGCCAGTCGGCGCGACGCATCGTCGCCAGGTCGTGCTCGACGACGAAGATCGAGTTGCCGGAGCGCTTGAGCGCATCGAGCGCCGTCAGCAGTGCAGCGCCGTCCTTGGGATGCAGACCGGCGGTCGGCTCGTCGAGCACGTAGACGACGCCGAAGAGGTTGGAGCGGATCTGCGTCGCCAGGCGCAGCCGCTGCAACTCGCCTGGCGAGAGCGTCGGCGTCGAGCGGTCGAGGGAGAGATAGCCGAGGCCGAGGGACTCGAGCGAGCCGATGCGTGCGACCAGGTCGACGGCGATGCGCTGCGCGGCGATCCGCTTCTCCTCCGAGAGGTCGGGCGTGCGTCGCACGTCGGGCGCGCCGGCATGGGCCGATCCGCCGGCCGCGACGCGACGCGCGATGTCGGCGGCGTGGCGTGCGCCCTCGGTGCGGGCCGCTGCACGTGTGGCCGCCTGGCGCGTGACGTCGGCATGCGCGAAGCGCCCTTTGGCAGCCGGTCGCAGCACGTCCGCCATCTGCGAGAGCGTGAGATGGGCGAGGGCGCCGATGTCGAGTCCCGCGAACGTCACCGAGAGCGCTTCCCGCTTCAGGCGCTTGCCGTCGCACATCGGGCAGATCGCACCGGTCATGAAGCGCGAGACGCGCTTCTTCATCAGCGGGCTTTGCGTCGTCGCGAAGGTGTGCAGCACGTACTTGCGCGCGCCGGTGAAGGTGCCCATGTAGCTCGGCTCCATCTTCCGGCGCAGCGCGGTCCTCGTCTCGGCGGGCGTGAAGCCGGCATAGACCGGCACGGTCGGCTGCTCGTCGGTGTAGAGGATCCAGTCGCGCGTCTTCTTCGGCAGGTCGCGCCACGGCGTGTCGACGTCGTGGCCGAGCGTGACCAGGATGTCGCGCAGGTTCTGGCCGTGCCACGCGGGCGGCCACGCGGCGATCGCGCGCTCGCGGATCGTCAGCGTGTCGTCGGGCACCAGCGACCGCTCGCCGACCTCGTAGACGCGGCCGAGCCCGTGGCAGTTCGGGCACGCGCCCTGGGCCGTGTTGGGCGAGAAGTCCTCGGCGTAGAGCATCGGCTGGCGCGGCGGATAGGTGCCGGCGCGCGAATAGAGCATGCGCAACAAGCTCGACAGCGTCGTCACGCTGCCGACCGACGAGCGCGCGCCCGGCGTGCCGCGCGACTGCTGCAGCGCGACGGCGGGCGGCAGGCCATCGATCGAGTCGACGTCGGGCACACCGACCTGGTCGATCAGGCGTCGCGCGTACGGCGCGACCGATTCGAAGTAACGCCGCTGCGCCTCGGCGTAGATCGTGCCGAAGGCGAGCGACGACTTGCCCGAGCCGGAGACACCGGTGAAGACGACGAGCGCATCGCGAGGGACGTCGACGTCGACGTCCTTGAGGTTGTGCTCGCGCGCACCGCGCACCCGCACGAAGCCGGTCGCGATGTCGTGGCC
>JAYTHL010000354.1:0-3952 GCA_043732605.1 Rhizobacter sp.
TGCGCAACTGTCAAGTGAGGGGAAACGCTTCGAATATATGGACAAAGACGCGAGCCGGGTGGTGATCGTCGGCGCCGGCCTGATGGGCACCGGCATCGCTGCTGGCTTCGTCGCGCACGGTGTCGACACCGTGCTGCTCGCCCGCCACGACAACGGCGACGGCGCTGTCCGGCAGCGCGTGCTCGCGACGGCGGCGAATCTCGCGACCGGCCGGCCCCCGGGAGCGCTGTCGGTGCGGACAGCGGAGTCGTTCGCCGACTGGCCCGGCGTCTCGCTCGTCATCGAGTCCATCCGCGAAGACCTGATCCTCAAGCAGGCGCTCTTCGCGTGGCTCGACGCGCGCGTGCCCGCCGGCGTCCCGATCGGCAGCAACAGTTCGAGCTACGGGGTCTCGCGCATCGCTGCCGGCCTGCCGACGCGCTCGCGCATGTTCGGCATGCACTACTTCATGCCCGCGCATCTGGTGCCGCTGGTCGAGGTCGTGCTCGGCGCCGACTCCGATCCGGCGCTCGCGCAGGCCGTCTGCGAGCGCTTCGTCGCCATCGGCAAGAAGCCGGTGCTCGTCAAGCGCGACATCGCCGGCTTTCTCGCCAACCGCATCCAGCACGCACTGATGCGCGAGGTGTTGTCGCTGATCGACAGCGGCATCGCCTCGCCGGAAGACATCGACGTCGCCGTCCGCTGCAGCTTCGGCTTTCGCTACGCTGCGATCGGCCCGGTGATGCAGAAGGAGATCTCCGGCTGGGATTCGTCGATCCAGGCGACGCGCGAGATCTATCCGACCCTGTCGAACACGACCGAGGTGCCGGCCTGCCTCGCGCGCCTCGTCGCCGAAGGGCGGATCGGAATGAAGTCCGGCGCGGGCTTCTTTCCGTGGACGCCCGAGAGCGCCGCCGCGACGCGCGCAGCGTACGAACAGCGCCTCGCCGCCGCTGCGCGCCTGCTCGAGTGAGCACGACGGCCAAGCGTGCGCAACGCGTCGCCGTCGCGCCCGCGCCCCGGCCGCGCGGCCGCCGGCCGGGCGGAGCGCTCTACAAGCAGATCGCCGAGCAGATCGCACGCGACATCGAGGGCGGCGTCTTCCCGGTCGGCGGGCTCTTGCCAACGGAAGCCGAATTCGGCGCGCGCCTCGACGTCGGCCGGCACACCGTGCGCGAGGCCTTGCGCGTGCTGTCGCAGAACGGCCTCATCGTCCGCCGCGCCGGCACCGGCTCGACGGTCGTGAGCAACGGACGGCGCAGCGTCTTCGCCCACTCCGTCACCGACTTCGACCAGTGGTTCAACTACCCGGCGGGCGTGCGCCGCCGACGCATCGACCAGGGCCAGGCCGTCGCCGACGACGCGCTCGCCGAGAGCCTCGGCTGCGCTCCCGGCACGCCCTGGTATCGCGTCAGCGCGCTGCGCACGCTCGACGGCGCCGCCGCGCCGCTCTGCTGGGTCGACATCTACATCCAGCCGCGCTTCGCCCGCGTGATGAAGTCGCGCGACGTCGACACCAAGCCGATCCACGAGCAGATCGAGGGGATGTTCGACGTCTCGATCGCGCGCGTCGAGGTGCAGATCTCCGCGGGGCGCGTGCCCAGGCACATGGCGAAGGCGCTGGCGGTCGACGCCGACAGCCCGGCGCTGCTGCTGCGCCGCCGCTATCTCGCGGCCGGCGGCGAGCTGCTGCAGGCCAGTCGCACGGTGCATCCGGAGAACCGCTACGTCTACGAGATGACGTTCGAGCGCGCCGCGGCGAACAGGTACCGCTGACGCGATTCGCCCCCAAGGCAGCGGACGCGGCACGACCGCGACGGTGTTCGGGCCCTGTTCGGCCGCCGACATTTCAAGCAGTATCCCGGTCCGGCGCGCACCGATGCGATGCCGAGCAGGGAGAGCGATGGCGACGACTCGAAACGTCGGGATGGTGGCGGTGGGCATCGACAACACGGGCGTGCTGACCCGGCTCGCGGGCGCGGCTTCCGGGGCGTCGAAGATGGCCGCGTGGCTGCGCTCGCAGTCGGTGTTCGGCGTCGCAGCGGACATCGCGGAGCTCACCGATGCCGGCGGCGCGAAGGTCTCGGCGCGCCAGGTACAGGACGCCGTGCGGGCGCTGGTCAAGCGCGGCGACCTCGACCTGCTGATCCTCTACTTCGCCGGCCACGGCATCGTCAAGGCCGGCGGCGACGAGCAGGTCCTGCTCTCCGACATCGACGCCTACAAGGACGAGGCGATCGCGATCGCGCCGACCCTCGCGAACGCGTACTACTCGGGCGTGCCGCACGTCGTCGTCATCTCCGACGCCTGCCGCAACGCGGTCGCGCCCGAGACCAGCCTCGGCCAGGTCGCCGGCAAGCCGGCGCTCGACCGCGGCCCGGTGGTCGGCGCGCGCAAGTCGAAGGTCGACGTCTTCTACGCGACCGAGCCGTCGCAGACCGCCAAGGAGTTCGACGGCAAGGGCTTCTTCACCGAGGTCCTGCTCGACGTGCTCGCCAACCCGCCGGCATCGGTGCTCACGGTCTGGCCTGGCCTGGATCCCGGCGTCGCGGTCGTGCCCGCGTGGAAGCTCGAGGATTGCCTCGGCGTCGAGGTGCCGCTGCGCGCGTCGATGCAGACGCCGTCGTTCGACCAGGCGCCCGACTTCAACGTCACCTCGCACGAGCCGAAGTTCTTCGGCTACGCGGTCTCGGCGCCGCCGACGACGCGATCCGGGCCGGCACTGCGCGGCATCGTCGCCGGGAAGCGCGACGACGATCCGGCGCGGCTAGCGACGACGCGCGACGTGCAACGGCGCAAGACCGCGCTCGACGACGTGAGCGCCGTCGTCAACGCGACGATCCTCGATCCGAAGCGCCCGGGCGCGGGGCTGTCGCGCGACGCCGGTCTGGCGCGCGAGGTCGCGGCCTACCTCGGCAGCGAGCATGGCCGGCAGACGTTCGAGACGCGCACCGGCTACAGCGTCCTCGGCGGCACGGTCGAGAAGGTGCTGCTCTCGGGCGGCAAGAGCGGCGAGCTGGTGGAGACCGAGGAAGGTATGCCGGGCAACGACGTGCGCCTCTATCCCGCGCCCTTCCAGTCGGGTGACAAGGCGCAGCGCGGATCGGTGGCGCTCTTCTTCGCGGGCGGCACGGTCTGCATCCTGCCGATCCTGCCGGGCTACATCGGCACGCTGCATCTTCGCGACGGACTGGCCGCGTCGCTGTCGTTCGAGGTTTCGGCGCAGCTGCGCGCCGACCTGCACGAGACCGATGCCGAGCGCGCCGAGTTCGCGTCCCGGCGCGCGCTCGCGGCGGCCCTGTCCGCGTCGGGCAAGCTCCAGCGGCTGGCGCGCGACGACGGCGCGTCGTACGGCAGCTTCATGCGCCAGAGCAAGCGCGCCGACCCGACGCTCGGCATCTACGCGGCCTACGCTTACGCGCTGTCGGGCAACGACGCGGGCGCGCGGTCCGTCGACAAGTGGTTCCGCACCTATCCGTCCCTCGATCCGAAGAGCGGACTGGTGCCCGCGCCGGTTCCATTCGACGTCGCGCTCCTCGCAGGCAGGATGACGCCGGCGAACGCCCGCCGCGCGCCCGGCATCGCGCCGTTCTGCCCGATGATGACGCTCGGCTGGAGCGTGCTGTCGTCCTATCTCGGCGAGCACGCGCTGCACCCTGCCATCACTGGCGCCGGCCGCTACCGGCTCAACGCCGAGTGGACGACGTTTCGCCACCAGGACATCGGGCCGCTGCTCGATGCCTTCGAAGAAGGAGAGCTGCAATGAAGATCGTGTTCATCCACGGACGCTCGCAGGAGAACAAGGTCCAGGCCGAGCTGCAGGACGTGTGGCTTCAGGCGGCGATCCGCGGCGTCGCGGCCGCCGGCCTCGCACCCCTGCCCGAGCTCGCGACCGCAAGCGTGGTCCTGCCGTACTACGGCAACCTGCTCTTCCAGCTCACCGACGAAGCCGGCCGCGCCGCGTTCAAGACGC
>JAYTHL010000355.1:0-12481 GCA_043732605.1 Rhizobacter sp.
AGATCGCCAGCGCCGTAGAAGCCGACCAGGTTTCTCACCCACGGGAAGATCGCGACGTCGGCGATCGTGATCGTGTCGCCCATCATCCAGCTCTTGCCCGCGAGGCGGCGGTTCAGCACGTCGAGGATTCGCCTCGCTTCGCCGACATAGCGATCGCGCGACCGCTTGTCCTCGAAGTCCTTGCCCGCGAATTTGTGGAAGAAGCCGATCTGGCCGAACATCGGCCCGACGCCACCGATCTGGAACATCAGCCACTGGATCGTCTCGTAGCGCCCAGCCGCGTCCATCGGCACGAAGCGCTTGGCCTTGTCGGCTAGGTAGAGCAGGATCACGCCGGAATCGAAGAGCCCGAGCGGCTTGCCGTCCGGGCCGTCGGGATCGACGATCGCCGGGATCTTGCCGTACGGATTGAGCGACATGAACTCGGGCGTCTTCTGGTCGTTGGTGTCGAACGAGACCCGGTGCGGCTCGTAGGGCAGGCCGAGCTCCTCGAGCAGGATCGACACCTTGACGCCGTTGGGTGTCGGGAGCGAATACAGCTGGATGCGATCAGGGTGGACAGCCGGCCACTTGCGGGTGATCGGGAACGTGGACAGGTCGGTCATGCGAGGGTCTCGTCGAAGGCGTGAGGCTCGACTGTAGAGTCGCTGTCGATGACCTGGCGCGCCCTTCTTCGAGACGCGCACTTTCGCCGCGGCGCTCGCGACATGCTGGTCTTCGGTCCGGGCATCGCGGCCTGGGGCCTGGTCACCGGCGTGGCGATGACGCAGAGCGGCCTCGGCGTCGGCCTGTCGATGCTGATGTCGATCACCGTCTACGCCGGCAGCGCGCAGCTCGCCTCGCTGCCGCTGATCGCAAGCGGCGCGCCGATGTGGGTGATCTGGGCCTCGGCCCTGTGCGTGAACCTGCGCTTCGCGATCTTCAGCGCGCAGTGGCGCACGCACATCGGCCACCTGCCGCGAGCGCGACGGCTCGTGCTTGGCTTTCTGCTCGCCGACCTGAACCTGGTCGTGTTCCAGAAGGCCTGGCCGGGCGGCCGGCACGAGACCGGGCAGGCGCGCTACGCGGCCGGCGGCGCGGCCTCGGTCTGGCTGATCTGGCAGGGCACGTCGTTCGCCGGCATCCTGCTCTCGTCGCTGGTGCCGCTCGAATGGGGACTCGGCTTCGCCGGCACGCTCTCGATGCTCGGCATCGCCTACTCGCTGCTCGTCGACCGCGGCGCGTGGGTCGCGGCGGTCGTCGCCGCGGCCGCGGCGGTCGCTGCGTACGCGCTGCCGCTCAAGCTCAACATCCTCGTCGCCATCGCAGCCGCCGTGACCGTCGGCCTGGTGATGACGCAGGCCGGCCGCGCCGCGCGCCGCTTGCGTCCGGGCGAGGAGTCGCCACCATGACGACGGCGCCGCTCTACGGCATCGCGACGATCCTCGGCATGGCCGCGGTCACCGTGCTCGCGCGCAGCTTCTTCATCTACGCCAAGCGCGAGCCGCGCATCCCCGAAGCCTTGCAGCGCGCTCTGCAGGTCGCGCCGCTGGCAGCGATCGTCGCCGTTGTGGCGCCGGAGATCTTCATCAGCCACGGCCACCTGATCGACACCTGGCGCGACGCGCGCCTGCCGGCCGCCATCGCCGCGACTCTGTTCTATGCGTGGCGACCCGGCGTGCTCGGACCGCTGCTGGCCGGCCTCGCCGTGTACCTGCCCCTCAGGCTCGCGCTCGGCTGGTAGCCGAGGCCGCAAGTCAGGACGCGAGCCAGCCCGCGAGATCGCTCTTCAGCCGCATCAGGTCGGCCTGGCGCGTATACATCATGTGGCCGGCGTCGTAGTAGCAGTGCGTGACGCGGGCGAGCACATCGGCCGGCGCGTCGAGCTGCGCGATCGACCAGTCGCTCGCGCTGTACGGCGTTCCCAGGTCGTAGCGGCCGCTGGCGACGAAGACCTTGAGATGCGCGTTGCGACGCATCGCACGGGCGAGATCGGGGCTCGTCGTCGCGTAGCTGTTGCCCTTGTCCTCGCCGCGGTTCCAGTTCCAGTTCTTGTTGGTGTCGTGCGAGAGCACCTCGTAGCGCGTGTCGGTGTTCATGCCGAGCTGCTCGCCGAAGTAGGCCATCGCAGCCATCGTGTACGGCGGCGCGATCGCCTCGATGCCGGGATCGAACTCCATCTCGCGGCCGCCGCTCGCCGCCATCGGCCCTGTCGCGCGCGCCTCGAGCCGGCCGACGATGCGCCCTTGCGGCCGCATCGCTTCCATGAAGTAGCTGTGGTCGTCGACGCGCAGGTTCTTCTCCTCGATCAGCGCCTGCGGCAGACCGGTGAGCTCGGCCAGCCGCCGCGCGACGCGCTCGCGGCGCTTGCCATCGAGGCGCGCGCCGGCCAGCAGCGCGGCCGCGTAGGTCTCGTCGACGAAGGCCTCGGCGGCAGCGCGCGCCGCCGCCGGCGACTTCGCGAGCTCGCCTTTCAGCAGGCCGTGGTACTGCGAGACGTTGGCGAACGCCGGCAGGAAGAGTGCGTAGGGCAGGTCGTTGAGCGGCGCGAAGACGATGCTCTGCAGGTCCATCGCGCACGAGATCAGGATCAGGCCCGAGAGCGCGACGCCGGCGCTCTGCAGCTTGTCGGCCATCGCCGCGCCGCGCGTCGTGCCATAGCTCTCGCCCGCGAGATAGACCGGCGAGCCCCAGCGCTTGTGGCGCGTCAGCCAGAGCCGCACGACCTCGCTCAGCGCGGCGACGTCGCCGTCGACCGAGAGGAGCTTCTTGCGGGCATCGGCGCTCGCCGTCGTCGACCAGCCGGTGTGGGGCGGGTCGACGAAGACGAGATCGAAGTGCTCGAACCAGCTGTGCGGGTTGTCGACGACGGCATACGGCGCGACCGGCATGCTGCCGTCGTCGGGCACGAGGACGCGTTTGGGGCCGAGCGCGCCCAGGTGCAGCCAGACCGACGCCGAGCCCGGGCCGCCGTTGAACGCGAAGCAGACCGGACGCGAACGCGTGTCGCCGCCCTTCAGCACGTAGCTCGTCGTCATCACTGCGGCGAGCGGCTCGCCGAGCGCGCCGTCGAAGCCTTCGGCGACGACCGGCAGGAAGGACGCCTGGACGGTGTAGTCGAACGCCTTGCCGCCGAGCTTCACCGAGCCGGTGCTGTCGTGCGGTGATTGCGCGACGAGCTTGTCGACGCGCTCGCGCAGCTTCTTGTCGACGTCCTTGGCGTCGGTGCCGGGATCGGGAACGTCGGGCATGCGGTCTCGGATGAGGGCGCCGGGGCCCGCGACGCCGCGGGAACCCCGGCAGCGGGTCAGGAGTGCGCGGCCTTGAAGTAGCGCTCTTCGAGGGTCTTCGCGTTCAGCAGCCGCAGCGTCACGAGGACGCGCTCCCAGAACGTCAGCGGCTGGACGCGGCCGCTCGGCAGGACGAGCACGGGACCGAGGATGGGCTCGTCCTCGATCCGCGATTCCTGGTACTGGGGCTCATGCCGGATTGCGCTCAATTTTGTCTCCTCGATTCGCTCGTTGCGAGCTGTTTTTCCAATGTAACAGAGTGTTCTCGCGCGACCTCGACCTTCGGTCGGGAGCGGGCCGACGGCCTTGCGCATCCAAAGGATCGACACTGCGCGCCATGCATGCCGATCGCATCGACCGCCGCCGCGTCGCCCGCCGCATCGGGCTGACCATCGTCTTCCTGTGGTTCTTCATCGGCGGGATCGCCCACTTCGTGGCGACCGATATCGAGACGAGCATCGTGCCGCCGTGGGTGCCGTGGCCGAGGCTCATGGTGCTGGTCAGCGGCGTGTGCGAGCTCGTCGGCGCAGGCGGTCTGGTCTGGCCACGCACGCGCCGCGCCGCCGGCTGGGGCCTCTTCGCGCTGACGATCGCCGTCACGCCGGTCCACATCTGGATGCTGCAGCGGCCCGACCTGTTCCCGGCGATTCCCTATTGGGCGCTGATGCTGCGCCTGCCGCTGCAAGCCGCGCTCCTGGCGCTGATCGTGTGGAGCACGCACACGCCCGTTCGACTGCACAAGACCGCGGCCTAGACTCGCCACCCACCGTCGGAAGTCCGGATGAACGTCGTCCCGCGCACGCTGCTGTCACGCGCCTTCGCGCTGCTCGTCCTCTCGGCGTTCGCTCTCGCTGCGCGCGCCGACGAAGTCAAGGTGATGAACTCCGGCGGCTTCTCGGCGGCCTACAAGGCGCTGCAACCGAAGTTCGAGGCCGCGAGCGGCCACTCGCTCACGACCGCGTGGGGTCCGTCGATGGGCGCATCGCCCGAAGCGATCCCGAACCGGCTCGCGCGCGGCGAGAGCGCCGATGTGGTCGTCATGGTCGGCTACGCGCTCGACGAGCTCATCAAAAAGGGCGTCGTCATGGCCGACAGCAAGGTCGACCTCGCCGATTCGCGCATCGGCATCGCCGTCAAGTCGGGCACCCCCAAGCCCGACATCTCGACCGTCGACGGCCTGCGCGCCGCGCTGCTGCAGGCGAAATCGATCGCCTACTCCGACAGCGCGAGCGGCGTCTACGTCGAGCGCGAGCTCTTCAAGAAGCTCGGCATCGAGGAGCAGGCGAAAGCGAAGGCGAAGAAGATCGAGAAGACGCCGGTCGGCGAGATGGTGGCGAGCGGCCAGTACGAGATCGGCTTCCAGCAGGTGAGCGAGCTGCTCCCCGTGGCCGGCGCCGATTTCGTCGCGCGCATTCCGGAGGCGGTGCAGTCGGTGACGACGTTTTCCGCCGGCATTCCGGTCGCCGCGCCGCATCCCGACGCGGCACGCGCGTTGATCCGCTACCTCGCCTCGCCGGCGGCACGCGACGACATCGTCAAGAGCGGCATGGACCTGCGCCGCTGAGCGCGCTCTAGCGACCCACCGCACGCGAGCGCACGAGCGCGCGGTGGCGGTCGAGAAACGGCTCGATCTCGACCGTCGCGAGCCCACCGACGCGCGCGAGCGGCATCGCCTGGCGCGCCTAGACGAGCAGATTCGCGCCGTCGTTGCTGGCGCTGCCGTCGACGCCGAGACCGACCGGCACGCCGGCGTCGAGCATCCGGCGCACCGGCGCGATCCCCGAGGCGAGCCGCATGTTGCTGCAAGGACAGTGCGCGACGCCGGTGCCGGTGCGCGCGAAGAGATCGATGCCGCGCGCGTCGAGCTGACGCAGTGCGCATGCAAGCCGTCGCGGCCGACCCAGACGAGCTCGGCCGCGTACTCGGACGGCGTCGCGCCGAAGTGCTGGCGGCTGTAGGCGATGTCGTGGTCGTTCTCGGCGCGGTGCGTGTGCAGCCGGACGCCGTGCGCGCCCGCGCCGCCGACTCGCGCATCAGGTCGCGGCTGACGCTGAAGGGCGAGCACGGTGCGACCGCGCACGTTGACCATCGCGCCGAACGCCGGTCGGGTAGACGTAGAAGTGGTCGCCGCTCGTCGTGCAGCCCGAGACCAGCAGCTCGGCCATCGCCACCTGCATCGACACGCGCACCATCTCCGGCGTCAGCCCTCCCAGATCGGATAGAGGCCGCCCAGCCACGAGAAGAGCTCCGCGTCCTGCACCGCCGGGATCGCGCGCGTCGGCGTCCTGTGGCAGATCGGCGTCCGGCCCGACGGCCTCGATCAGGCCACCGCGCACGAGACCGACGCGCGGCGCAGCTCGAGGCGCGCGTCGTCGAAGGTCGCGACGCAGTCGGCATCGCGCAGCAGCAGCGTCGAAGTGGCAGCGTTCATCGCCCAAGAGCCTACCCGAGGCTCGCGTGACAATGGTCTTTTTCGCGCGAGCACGAGCCATGAAGCCGTCCAAGACCCATCGCTTCGAAACCCTCGCGGTCCACGCCGGCCACGGCGTCGACCCGGCCACCGGCGCGGTCACCGAGCCGATCCATCTCTCGACGACGTTCGAGCGCGGTGCCGACGGCGGCTATCCGCACGGCTTCATCTATTCGCGCAACCACAACCCCAACAGGAACGCCCTCGAGGCGGCGCTCGCGGCGCTCGAAGGCGGCGCGGCGGCAGCGGCCTTCGGCTCCGGTCTCGCGGCTGTGACGGCGATCTTCCAGGGACTGCAGCCGGGCGACCACGTCGTCGCGCCGAAGGACATCTACCACGGCACCGCCAACGTGCTGAAGCATCTGTTCGCCAAGTGGCAGGTGAGCGCGACCTTCGTCGACATGACGCGCCTGGCCGAGATCGGCGAGGCGCTCCGGCCAAGCACGCGCATCGTCTGGATCGAGACGCCGTCGAACCCGCTGCTGCAATGCGTCGACATCGCCGCCGTCGTCGACATCGCCCACAAAGCCGGCGCCCGCGCGGTCGCCGACAACACCTTCGCCTCGCCGGCATTGCAGCGCCCGCTCGACCTCGGCTGCGACCTCGTCATGCACGCGACGACGAAGTACCTCGGCGGCCGCAGCGACGTGCTCGGCGGCGCCGTCGTCGCGCGCGCCGACGACGAGGCCTTCGCGCAGGTGCGCACGGCCCAGCTCTTCGGCGGCGCGGTGCCGTCGCCGTTCGACTGCTGGCTCGTCATGCGCAGCCTGCCGACCTTGCCGTACCGCATGCAGGCGCACTGCGCCAACGCGATGAAGGTCGCGACCTTCCTCGCCTCGCACGCCAAGGTCTCGGCCGTGCACTATCCCGGACTCGAAGGCAACCCCTTTCACGCGATCGCGAAAAGGCAGATGTCGGGCTTTGGCGGCATGCTGTCGTTCGAGGCCAAGGGCGGCAAGGACGCGGCGATGACGGTCGCGGCGAACGTCGACGTGTTCACGCGCGCGACCAGCCTCGGCGGCGTCGAGAGCCTGATCGAGCACCGCGCCTCGATCGAAGGGCCGGAGAGCAAGACGCCGCAGGGGCTGCTGCGCGTCTCGGTCGGGCTCGAGCATGCCGACGACCTGATCGACGATCTGGCGCAGGCGCTTGACCGCTGCGCCTGACGCGGCAGCGGCCTCGCGCCGGCGCACCGCCGTCGCGCTGGTCGTGCTGGCGCAGTGGCTCGGCACGTCCCTCTGGTTCAGTCCGAGCGGTGCCGCCGACGGCTTGATGGCGCATCTGGGCATCGGCACCGCCGGATTCGGCTGGCTGATCGCCGCGACCCAGCTCGGCTTCATCGCCGGCACCTTGGCCTTCGCTGCGACCGGCACCGCCGACCGCTTCCCGGCGAGCCGCATCTTCGCCGCCAGCGGCGTGCTCGGCGCGGCGGCCAACGCCGCCACGGCCTGGCCGGAGCTCGGCTTCACATCAGTCTGGGGCCTGCGCTTTGCCGTCGGCCTGTGCCTCGCGGGGATCTATCCGCTCGGCATGAAGATGATCGTGCAGTGGGTCGGCGCGCGCCCGGCGGCGGCGCTCGGCTGGCTCGTCGGCATGCTCACGCTCGGCACGGCGATGCCGCACGCGATCCGCGCCAGCGGTTCGTCGTGGTCGTGGCAATCGGTGGTGATCGCGTCGTCGGTCCTGGCCCTCGTCGGCGCGGCGGTCGTTCGCCTGCTCGGCGACGGACCGCACGCGGCCGTCACCGACGCACGCCCGCAACGCGGCGCGCTGCGCACGGTGTTCGCGGTGCCGGGCTTTCGCGCCTCGGCCTTCGGCTACTTCGGCCACATGTGGGAGCTGTACGCGTTCTGGAGCGTGCTGCCGTGGCTGTGCGCGCCGGTCGTCGCCGAGCTCGCGCGTCGCGTCGGGCCGGAGCGCGCGCCGTCGGTCGCATGGCTCAGCTTCGCGGTGATCGCCGTCGGCGCGCTCGGCTGCATCGCCGGCGGCCAGGCGAGCCGGCGCTTCGGCAGCGCCCGCGTCGCTGCGGCCGCGCTCGCGGGCTCGGGCGCGATGTGCCTGGTCTATCCGCTGATCTCTGCGGAAGCGCCGTTGCTGCGCCTGACGGCGCTCTTCTTCTGGGGCCTCTGCGTCGTCGCCGACTCGCCGCAGTTCTCCGCGCTCTCGGCGCAGCACGCGCCGCCGCAGTGGCTCGGCAGCGCGCTCGTCGCGCAGAACGGGATCGGCTTCGCGATCACGGTCGCGAGCATCCTGATCCTGAGCCGGGCCGTGCCGGCGTGGGGCGCGTCTGCGATGTGGATTCTCGCGCCCGGGCCGATCCTCGGCTTGATCGCGCTCAGGCCGCTGCTGCGCCGGACCGGCGGCTGAGCCTCTGTCCTGCCTTCAGCTCCTGCCGGCTTTCAGCAGCGCCACCGAGCGCGTCTCGTCGATGAGATGCCTGCGTCCGTCGTCGCTCGCGGTCGAGCCGCGGCGGATCAAGTCGATCGCCCTGGCCGGCGTCAGCGTCGGATCGATCGCGAAAAGCTTGGCCGCGAGGTTGACGACGTTTGGCGCCGCCATCGACGTGCCCGAGAGCCTGAGCCGCGTTCCGCCGGGAACGAAGCTGTCGACCTGGTAGCCGCTCGCGTGGACGACGACCGCGTCGCCGTGGCTGGTGAACGAGGTCTCGTCGCCGGCCTGGTTGACGGCGCCGACGCTGATCAGGTTGGGCAGGCGCAGCGATGCCGGCACATCCTCGATGAAGCCGACGTTGCTGTCGCTGTTGCCCGCGGCGCTGACGAAGAGCGTGTCGGGCGCGGACTTGATGGCGTTCTCGATCGAGCTCTTCCAGATCGCGAAGATCGCCGCGGCCCGGCGCTTCCTCTCGACCGGATCGCTGCCGCCGCCGGTGCGCGTGAGCCAGGTCTCGATCTCGGCGACGTCGTCGCCCCAGCTCATGTTGACGACCCGGACCTTGCGCGTGCGGAAGTAGTCGGCCATCTGCTGGAACGCGGCGCCCATCTGGCGCGCCCACTGCTCGGTCGGCTGGAACGGCAGGTCGGGCAGCTGGTCGTTGAAGCGCGCGACGACGAGCCGCGCCGCCGGATTGCCGCGCACCGCGATGCCGGCGACGTGCGTGCCGTGGATGTAGTGGCCGATCGCCTTGTTGAGCTCGATCAGGTCGTGCATCTGCCCGGGCGAGAGCGTCGCGAACTTCTTCTGCGCCGACAGCGCCTCGGCCGAGTCGATGCCGCCCTGCAGGTCGAGGAAGCCCTTCACCAGGTCGCGGTACTCGGGATAGGCCGTGCGCTGCGCGGGCGTGATCGGATAGAGCCAGTCGGGCGACGGGCCGCCGACGTCGTCGAAGGCGACGCCGTGCCGGCCGCTCGGGCTCGGTACCGGATCGTCGAAGAGCTGCGCCGGGAACACGGCCACGTCCACGCCCGAGTCCCAGATGCCGACGTTGACCGGCGTGAGCGTGTCGCGATCGCCGAGCGTCACCTCGCGCGCCGCCCAGATGTCGGGCTTGGCGACGTCGTGACCCGCGATGTAGGCGCGCAGCACCTCGGTGCGCGCGAGGGCGAGCGGCAGGGCCGACTTCAGGGTGTTGCGCGCCGCGACCAGCGACCAGGCTTGCGGCGCTTCCAGCGCGCCCGACTTGGCCACCGCCGGGTCGAGATTGCTCTGCACACCGCCGAGCGTGGCCGCGCGGCTGCTGAGGCGCGAGAAGCCGTACGCCGCCTTGATGCCGTCCTGCGTCACGTCCCACGGCAGCGGCGCCACGAGGCCCTGGAAGCGCTTGCGAAACGCCGCCTCGTAGGCCGGGCCCGACGCGCTGCCGGCGTCGATCGCCGCCTGCAGACGCGCCCGCGCGGTCAGGCCGCTGAGCAGCCGGCTCGCCGGCTTGTCCTCGAGATCGCGAAGCGCGTCGGCCGTCTGCAACCCACCGCGCCAGTCGCCGGCGAGCTCCTGCAGGTCGAGCTTGGCGGCGAGGATCCTGCGCAGCGTCGAGCGGTCCTCGATCTCGTAGTCGGCGAGGACGCTGTCGATGTCGGCACGCACCTTGGCGGCAAAGGGATCGAAGGTCGCCGCGTCGCCCTCGACGAACTGCGAGGCCGTGCCCGCGATCGGGTAGCTGAAGCGCGGCAGGTCGGCCTGCCTGGTGATCCTGGTTTTCGCCTCGACGGCGACGCCCGCGAGGGCCAGGGTGGCGGCGACGCATCCGGTCGAGACCAGGCGCGCGACGCGCCGGAGCAGCAGTGAGCGATTCATGGTGCACGCGGGTCGACGCCCGCCGATTCTTCCGAGGCCCGACTTATACCTGCGCGCGCGTCGGCACCGCGGGTAAGCGATGTACCAACGGGCCGGGCGCCGGACAAAGATGCCGGCCGCAGGCGGTCCGCCGCTCCACAGGAGACAAGACATGACGACCACGCAGATCTCTTCGCCTCGATCCTGGCCGCACGCCGCGGCACTGGCCGCAGCAGCCGCCTCGGCTCTGTTCGCGGCCAGCGTTGTGCATGCGCAGGAGACCTTCAAGATCGGCATCGTCAGCTTCCTTTCCGGCCAGGCGGCGGAGAGCTTCGGCATCCCGGCCGTCAATGGCGCCAAGGTGCTGGTCGAGGCCTTCAACAAGGGCGCGGCGCCGGCGCCGTACAACAAGGTCGGCTTCGGCGGGATGAAGATCGAGGCTCTCTACGTCGACGAGAACGGCGGCGCGACCAAGCAGGTGCAGGAGCTGCGCAACCTCTACGACCGCGACAAGGTCGACGCCGTTGTCGGCTACGTCGGCTCGGGCGATTGCCTGGCCGTCGCGCCGGTCGCCGAGGAGATGAAGCGCTTCCTCATCCTCTACGACTGCGGCACGCCGCGCATCTTCGAGGACGCCAAGCTGCAGTACGTGTTCCGCACCGCGTCGCACGCGGCGATGGACAACGTCGCGCTCGCCCGCTACCTGAAGGCGCGCAACATCAAGGTCGAGTCCTTCAACATGATCAACCAGGACTACGCCTGGGGCCAGGACTCGAAGAAGGACTTCACGCTGTCGATGGAGAAGCTCTACCCCGCCGCCAAGCCCGGCGAGGACCAGCTGCCCAAGTTCGGCGCCGGCCAGTACGGCACCGAAATCTCGGCGCTGATGGCCAAGCCCGCCGACGTCACGCACTCGAGCCTCTGGGGCGGCGACCTGCAGGCCTTCATCCTGCAGGCCGGCCCGCGCGGGCTCTTCAAGCGCACGCAGGTGGTGTTCTCGGCCGCCGACCATGTGCTGCCCGGCCTCGGCGACAAGATGCCCGACGGCACGATCCTCGGCGCGCGCGGCGCCTACGGCCTGATGTCGCCGAAGTCGCCGCTCAACGACTGGTGGTGGGACCTGTACTCGAAGGCCTACAACGTCTACCCGGTGCAGGCGCCCTACCGCATGGTGCAGTCGCTGCTCGGCTTGAAGCTCGCGGTCGAGAAGGCGATGGCGGCCAACGGCGGCAAGAAGCCGACCGGCGAGCAGCTCGCCGCCGCGCTCGCGAACTCGGAATGGGACTCGCCCGCCGGCAGGATCCGCATGGCGCTCGGCGACGGCCACCAGGCGATCCAGGACACGGCGATCGGCAAGACCCGCTACGACGCGGGCAAGAAGATGGTGATGCTCGACGACATCCAGCGCTTCCCGGCCGAGTGCGTGAACCCGCCTGCGAACATGAAGTCGGAAGAGTGGATCCGGGCCGGCTTCCCCGGCGCCAAGGGCTGCCCGTAGCCGCAGCGCGGCGCGTGCGATGAACGCCGTCGTCACCATCCTGATCGACGGCCTGACGTACGCGTCGTGGCTGTTCATCGTCGCGGTCGGGCTGACGCTGGTCTTCGGCGTGCTGAAGATCCTCAACATCGCGCACGGCAGCTTCTATGCGCTCGGCGCCTACGCGGCGGCAAGCTTCGTCGGCTGGACCGCGGCGCTCAAGTGGGCGCCGGGCTTTTCGATCGTCGCGATGCTGCTCGCCGCGGTCGCGGTCGCGGCGATCATGGCGCCGCTCACCGAGCGCGGCCTGCTGCGCTTCTTCTACGGCAAGGACGAAGTGCTGCTGGTGCTCGTCACCTACGCGATGTTCCTGATCCTCGAGGACGTGACCAAGCTCGTCTGGGGCGCGAACCCGTACTACGTCTCCGAGCCGTACAGCCTGTTCGGCAACCTGAACCTCGGCGTGCAGAGCTGGGTCGGCTACGACTTCCTGCTCGTCGGCCTCGCGGTCGTCGTCGGCCTGGCGGTGTGGTGGGGCCTCAACCGCACGCGCCAGGGCAAGATCACGCTGGCGGTGATCCACAGCGCCGAGGTCGCGTCGAGCATGGGCGTCAACGTCTCGCGCGTCTACATGCTCGCGTTCTCGGTCGGCATCTTCCTGGCCGCGCTCGGCGGCGCGTTCACGGCGCCGATGATCTCGGTGCAGCCGGGCGTGTCGGTCGGCGTGATCGTGGTCTCGTTCGCGGTCGTGATCATCGGCGGGCTCGGCAGCATCGAGGGCGCGGCGATCGGTGCGCTGATCGTCGGCCTGGCGCGCTCGCTCGCCGTCCACGTCGCGCCGGTCGCCGAGCTGTTCTCGATCTACATCGTGATGGCGGTGGTGCTGATGTTCCGCCCCGAAGGGCTCTTCCAGCGCACGCAGGCGCGCAAGATCTGACGGCATGGCGGCCGTCGCGAGCGATCTGCCCAGCCGCGACGTCGCCTCCCGGCGCGCGAGCCAGCTCGCGCTCGCGCTCGCGGCCTTCGCCGTGCTCG
>JAYTHL010000356.1:0-3943 GCA_043732605.1 Rhizobacter sp.
TGACCTCGGCGGCGCCGGCCGCGAGCGAGGCGAGGAGCGCGGCAAAGATCGCGAGCGCGCGCGCGAAATCGGGTGTGTTCACTGAGAGTCGTGCGGCAAGCCGCGCATCGAAAGGGAACGCATCGTAGGAAGCCTTGACCCTGTTGGGCAACGAACCATTCGTCGCATGCTTATGCGACCGGCTCTTATCATTCGGGCGATGAGCTCTTTCGACCTTCGTCGCGCCGCTTGCGCGACCCTCGCCAGCCTGGCGGCATTCGCCGTTGCGCCCATCGACGTTCTCGCCGCGCGACCGGCCAAGGCCACCGCTGCTGCGCCGTCGAGCGCGACCCTCGCGGTGGCGCCGATCGTCTTTCGCGAGCGCAAGCTCGCCAACGGGCTGCAGGTGATCACGGTCGAGAGCCACACGAGCCCGACGGTGAGCGTGCAGGTCTGGTACCACGTCGGCAGCCGCGACGATCCCGCCGGCCGCTCGGGCTTCGCGCATCTCTTCGAGCACATGATGTTCAAGAGCACGGCCAACCTGAAGGCGGAGCAGTTCGATCGCCTCACCGAAGACGTCGGCGGCGCGAACAACGCATCGACCGGCGACGACGTCACCGAGTACCACGAGGTCGTGCCGTCGAACCATCTCGAGACGCTGCTCTGGGCCGAGGCCGAGCGCATGGCCAACCTCAAGGTCGACGACGTCAACTTCAAGTCGGAGCGCGCCGTCGTCGAAGAGGAATACCGCCAGCGCGTCCTCGCCTCGCCGTACGGCCGCCTCTTCAACGCGTTCTCGTCGGCTTCGTACCTCGAGCATCCGTACAAGCGGCCCGGCATCGGCAACATCGACGACCTCGAGGCCGCAACGCTCTCCGACGTCGTCTCGTTCCACGCCCGCTACTACCGGCCCGACAACGCGACCCTCGTCGTCGCCGGCGACTTCGACCAGGCGCAGCTCGACGCCTGGATCGACAAGTACTTCGCCGTCGTCGCGAAGCCGGCCGCGCCGCTGCCGGTGTTCGACGCCAGGGAGCCGGCGTGGCCGAGCGACCGCACGGCATCGGTCACCGGGCCGCAGGTGCCGCTGCCCGCGGTCGCCTACACCTGGCTCGCGCCGCCGGTGACGAGCGACGACGGTCCGGCGTTGCAGGTCGCTGCCGCCGTGCTCGCGGGCGGCGAGTCGTCGCGCCTCAACCAGTCGCTCGTCTACCGCCAGCGCATCGCGACCCAGGCCAGCTTCAACGCCGACCTGCGCGTCGGCCCGGGCCTGCTCGTCGCCTACGCGATCGCGGCGGGCGGCAAGTCGCCCGCCGATGTCGGCGCCGCGCTGATCGCCGAAGTGACCCGGCTCGCCACCGTTCCGCCGACGCCGGCCGAGCTCGACAAGGTGAAGAACCAGCTCATCACCTCGGCCTTCCAGTCGCGCCAGACTCCTCTCGGCCTGGCCTCGGCGATCGCCGACGCCGCCGTGCTCGGCGGCAACGCCGCGCGCGTCAACACCGATCTCGACGACCTGCAGCGCGTCAGCGCCGCCGATGTGCAGCGAGTCATGCGCCGTTATGTGCTCGAGGCACGCAAGGTCGCGATCGATTACCGCCAGGACAAGGCCGCGAAATGAGCGCTCTCCTCGACTCACCGGTGCGTGTCGCGCGCTCCTCGTCTTCGCTTGCGCGCCGCGCCGCGCTCTCGCTTGCATGCGGCTTCATGCTGCTGACCGGCGCCGCGTCCGCGCAGCCCTATCTCACGCCGCCACCGCCGGCCGCGCCGCGCCCGCTCGCCATCGCCGCGCCGACCGAGGCGAAGCTCGCCAACGGCCTGCGCGTGATCGTCGCGCGCCGCGAAGGCATCCCGCTGGTGAGCGCCGAGCTCGTCGCGCTCTCGGGCGCGGAAGTCGATCCGCCGCGCCTGGCCGGCCTCGCGTCGCTCAGCGCGGCGCTGATGACGCAAGGCACCAAGCACCACAGCGCGCCCCAGCTGGCCGCGGCCGCGGAAGCGCTCGGCGGCTCGCTCGACAGCGGCGCGGGCTGGAACCAGGCCAGCGTCTCGATGACGGTGACGACGCCCAAGCTCGACGCCGCGCTCGCGCTCGTCGCCGAAGTCGCGCGCGAGCCGGTGTTCGCGCGCGACGAGATCGAGCGCATGCGCACGCAGACCCTCGATTCGCTGAAGGTCGCCTACGCCAGCCCCGGCACGCTCGCCTCGCTGGTCGCCGAGCGGCTCGCCTACGGCGCCGGCGCCTACGGCCACCCGGCGAGCGGCACGCCGGCGTCGCTGCCACGGATCCAGCGCGCCGATCTGGTCGCCATGCATCGCCAGACCTTCCGGCCCGACAACGCCGTGCTCATCCTCGCCGGCGACATCACGCCCGAGGCGGCCCTGGCAGCGGCGCGGCGCCACTTCGGCAGCTGGACGGTGCCGGGCGGTCCGAAGCCGGTGCCGGTCAAGGCCGAGGCGGCGTCGAGCGGGCCGACGAGCGCCATCGTCGAGATGGCTGGATCGGGCCAGGCCGCGGTCGTGCTCGCTCTGGCCTTGCCGGAGCGCAGCGGCGGCGAGCGCGCGATCGGCGCGGTCCTGAACTCGGTGTTGGGCAGCGGCTATTCGTCGCGCCTCAACCAGGAGATCCGGATCAAGCGCGGCCTGAGCTACGGCGCGAGCAGCGCGCTCGACGCGCGGCGCGAAAGCGCGTTCTTCCGCGTCGCCGTGCAGACCAAGAACGAATCGGCCGCCGAAGTCGTCGGCCTGGTGCAGGCCGAGGTCGATCGCCTCGCATCCCAGCCGGTCGGCGCCGACGAGCTGGCGGCGCGCAAGACGACGCTCATCGGCGGCTTCAGCCGAAGCGTCGAAACGACGGCCGGCCTCGCCACCGCGATCCGCAGCCTCGTCGTCGCCAACCGGCCGCCGGCCGAGCTGAAGACGCGGATCGAGTCGCTGCAGGCGGTGAGCGCCGAGGACATCCGGCGCTACGCCGCAGCCAACTTCGGCGCGGCCAAGCGACGCCTGGTTGTCGCCGGCGAAGCGAAGGCCTTCAGCGCTGCGCTGCAGCCGATGCTGCCGGGGGCGGTGACCGTCGGCCAGGACGCGCTCGACCTCGAGCGCAGCGACGGCCTCGGCCGCTGACGCCCGGCCCGGACCGCGCAAAGCCAGAGCCGGCGCCGGTTGGCGCAAAGGGGCAAGGCAAACCCTTCGTGCCCAGGGTCGCGTTTGCTGGGACAATAGTGCCCCTTGGCGGTTGTGCATGCAGCTTGCATGCGACCTCCGCCGAATCTCTTCAGGTACCTGCACATGGCCACCCGTCGTCCCGTTGCTTCGTCCAAAGTGCCCGCCACCGCCGTTTCAATTCCGGCGTCGGCCTCTGCTTCCAGCGCGTCTCTCAAGCTGCGCCAGACGCAGGCCGAGTACGTCGCCGCCCGGCCTTCCGGGGAACCGGGCGTCAAGCCGATGATGTCGAGTTCGAAGATGTACGTGTGCCGACGCTGCCAGGCCAACTTCAAGACCGGCGACGGCAAGCCCGATTCGCGCCTGCCGGGCCTCGGCAAGTGCAACAAGTGCCTCGCCGCGCAAGCGGCATCCGCGATCGCGGCCTAGGCTGCCGCCTTCAACGCTGCGGGGAGCGCCGGTCGCTGAGACGCCGGCCGGCGTCGGGCTCGGACCGGCGCCGCTCCGCCAGCACCGGCTTGTCGCTCTCGCGGATATCGCCGCCGCACACCGCCAGCACGGCAAGATACTCGGGTGACAACCCGTCTTCGGCGATACGGCCCGACTTGCGTCGTTCCACCTGACTGTTCATGGCAGCGCCTCTCTCGTGTCGGGGTGCCTCGGAGACCTCGCGCCGACACGTCGCGGGGTCCGATCCAGACTCTACCCCCGGCATGAGTCCGGCCTTGTCAGACATTTCCTCGTCTGACGACGTCGGGCTCCAAGCGGCCGGCACCCTCGCCGCCTATGCGCTCGGCACCGC
>JAYTHL010000357.1:0-12369 GCA_043732605.1 Rhizobacter sp.
GTGATCGCGTGGCAGAGCGCGTCGGCATCCGAGTGGCCCATCAGGCCGTGGGTATGCGCGATCTCGACGCCGCCGAGGATGAGCTTCCTGCCTTCGACGAGGGCATGGGTATCCCAGCCTTCGCCGACGCGCCAGATCGGACCGCGCGGCTTCACCGACGTCCGCCCGGCCGCCCGAAGGACGTCGAAGTCCCCTCGGGGGGCAATGAGCGAAGCGAGGCGCCATCGGGCCTCATCGCGTGCGCGCCTCGAGCAGCGCGGCGGCCATCGCGAAATCGCCGGGATGCGTGAGCTTGAAGTTCTCGGCCGAGCAGGCGACGAGCTTGGGTGCGAGGCCCATCGATTCGATCGCCGACGCTTCGTCGGTCGCGCTCGCGCCGACGCGGGCGAGCGCCTCGCTCAGCACGCCGAGGCGAAACATCTGCGGCGTCTGCGCCTGCCACAACCCCGAGCGCGCAACCGTGGCTGCGACGCGACCGCCCTCCTCGCGCTTCAACGTATCACTCACCGGCAAGGCGAGCAGGCCGCCGACCGGATCGTCGACGCAGGCATCGACGAGCGCGTCGATCCACGCGGCGCGGACCAGGCAGCGCGCCGCGTCGTGGACGAGAACCCAGTCGTCGGCCGCAGCGCCGAGTCGCGCCAGCTCGGCGAGCCCCGCCGCGACGGTCTCCGCGCGCGCCGCGCCGCCGACATGCGCGACGGCCAGGCGCTGATCGTCAGGCAGATCCGAAAGCGCGGCGAAGCGACTGTCGCCCGGCGCGAGCACGACCAGGATGCGCTCCAGCCGCATCACCGCGACGAGCGCCGCCAGCGTGTGCGCGACCACCGAACGACCCGCGATCGCGACGTACTGCTTGGCGCCGGCCGATCCCGCGCGCACGCCGCTGCCCGCGCACGGCACGAGTGCGTGGAGACGAACGGAGGGCGGCGGATCGGACGGCATCGGCACGGCGGAGAACTCGATGGCCAAGGATAAGCGGAGCCTCACGCGGACTTGCCGCCCCGCCTAAAATCGGCGTTTTGCTTCGTGCGGCACGTCTGTCCTGCCGCCTTCATGCTCCTCCCCGACATCGCCCCCGGCAAGCGCTTCGCGCTGCCCCGTCCTCCCGGTTCGGCCGACGCCCTGCTGCTCGCCCGCTTCGCCGAGCAGGAGCGCGCCCGCGGCCGACTGCTCGCCGTCTTCACGGCCGAGCCCGCCGACGCGCAACGCCTCGCCGACGAGATCCCGTTCTTCGCGCCGGCGCTGCGCGTCGCCGTCTTCCCCGACTGGGAGACGCTGCCCTACGACAGCTTCTCGCCGCACGAAGACCTGATCTCGGAGCGGCTCGCGACGCTGTGGCGTATCCGCCGCGGCGACGTCGACGTCGTCCTGATGCCGGCGACGACCGCGCTCGTCCGCCTCGCGCCACCGTCGTTCATGGCCGGCTACACCTTCCACTTCACGACCAAGCAGAAGCTCGACGATTCCGCGCTCAAGGCGCAGCTCACGCTCGCCGGCTACACCCACGTGAGCCAGGTCGTCTCGCCCGGCGAGTACGCGGTGCGCGGCGGGCTGATCGATCTGTTCCCGATGGGCTCGGCGGTGCCCTACCGCGTCGACCTGTTCGGCGACGAGATCGACTCGATCCGCACCTTCGATCCCGACACGCAGCGCAGCCTCTATCCGGTGCCCGAAGTGCGCCTGCTGCCAGGGCGCGAGTTCCCGATGGACGAGCCGGCGCGCAGCGCCTTTCGCTCGCGCTGGCGCGAGCGATTCGAAGGCGATCCGACGAAGGTGCGGCTCTACAAGGACATCGGTGCCGGCATCGCCACCGCCGGCATCGAGTACTACCTGCCGCTCTTCTTCGACGCGACCGCGACGGTCTTCGACTACCTCGGCACTGTCGCGGTGGTGGCGCTGCACGGCGACGTCGACGAGGCGCTTCAGCGCTACTGGGCCGACACGCGCGACCGCCATCGCTTCTTCCAGCACGACCGCGAGCGGCCGATCCTGGCGCCGGAAGCGCTCTTCCTCAAGCCCGAGGAGTTCTTCGCGACCTGCGGCGAGCACGCCCAGCTGAGCTTGCGCGCGCGCGGCGGCGAGGCGTCGCCGTGGGCGAGCGCCCTGCCCGACCTCAGCGTCGACCGCGGCGCGCCCGAACCGCTGAAGCGCCTGCAGAGCCACGTCGCGGCGACGCCGCACCGCGTCCTCATCGTCGCCGAGAGCGAAGGCCGACGCGAGAGCCTGCTCGAGCTGCTGCGCGACAGCCGCATCGATCCGCCGAGCGTCGCGACGCTGGCCGAGTTCGGCGAGGGCACCGAGCGCTTCGCGATCGCCGTCGCGCCGCTGGCGCAAGGCTTCGCAGCGTGCGACGACTCCGTCGCCGATGACCCGGCGCGCACGATCGACTTCGTCACCGAGACCGAGCTGTTCGCGATGGCGCCGGGCGCGCGCCGCAGGAAGCGCCAGGAGCAGACGAGCGACGTCAACTCGCTGATCAAGGATCTCTCCGAGCTCAAGGTCGGCGATCCGGTGGTGCACGTGAACCACGGCATCGGCCGCTACCTCGGCCTGACGACGATCGCCTTGGGCGACGAGGAGCCCGGCGAGTTCCTGCAGCTCGAGTACGCCGACAAGGCGACGCTCTACGTGCCGGTCGCGCAGCTCCATCTCATCGCGCGCTACACCGGCGTCAGCGCCGAGGAAGCGCCGCTGCACCGGCTCGGCTCCGGGCAGTGGGACAAGGCGCGCCGCAAGGCCGCCGAGCAGGTCCGCGACACCGCCGCCGAGCTGCTCAACCTCTACGCCCGCCGGGCCGCGCGCGAGGGCTTCGCGTTCCGCTTCCAGCCGCACGACTACGAGGCCTTCGCCGCGAGCTTCGGCTTCGACGAGACGCCCGACCAGCACGCCGCGATCCACGCCGTGATCCAGGACATGGTCTCGCCGCGGCCGATGGACCGTCTCATCTGCGGCGACGTCGGCTTCGGCAAGACCGAGGTCGCGCTGCGCGCCGCCTTCGTCGCCGTCAACGGCGGCAAGCAGGTCGCAATCCTCGCGCCGACGACGCTGCTCGCCGAGCAGCACCACCAGAACATCGCCGACCGCTTCGGCAAGTGGCCGATCAAGGTCGCGGAGCTGTCGCGCTTTCGCTCGCCGAAGGAAGTGAAGGCGGCGCTCGCCGGCCTGGCCGACGGCACGGTCGACATCGTCGTCGGCACGCACAAGCTGCTGTCGAGCGACGTCAAGTTCGCGCGCCTCGGCCTGCTCGTGATCGACGAGGAGCACCGCTTCGGCGTGCGTCACAAGGAGCAGATGAAGGCGCTGCGCGCCGAGGTCGACGTGCTCACGCTGACGGCGACGCCGATCCCGCGCACGCTCGGCATGGCCCTCGAAGGGCTGCGCGATCTCTCGGTGATCGCGACCGCGCCGGAGCGGCGCCTCGCGATCAAGACCTTCGTGCGCAGCGAGAGCTCGTCGACGATCCGCGAGGCGGTGCTGCGCGAGCTCAAGCGCGGCGGCCAGGTCTACTTCCTGCACAACGACGTGCAGACGATCGAGCATCGCAAGGAGACGCTGCAGGCGCTCGTGCCCGAGGCGCGCATCGCCGTCGCGCACGGCCAGCTGCCCGAGCGCGAGCTCGAGCGCGTGATGCGCGACTTCGTGGCCCAGCGCTTCAACGTGCTGCTCTGCTCGACCATCATCGAGACCGGCATCGACGTGCCGAGCGCCAACACGATCGTCATCAGCCGCGCCGACAAGTTCGGTCTCGCCCAGCTGCACCAGCTGCGCGGCCGCGTCGGCCGGTCGCACCACCAGGCGTACGCCTACCTGATGGTCCCCGACGTCGAGGCACTCACCAAGCAGGCCGGTCAGCGGCTCGAGGCGATCCAGCAGATGGAAGAGCTCGGCTCTGGCTTCTACCTCGCGATGCACGACCTCGAGATCCGCGGCGCCGGCGAAGTGCTCGGCGACAACCAGAGCGGCAACATGATGGAGGTCGGCTTCCAGCTCTACAACGACATGCTGAGCGAAGCCGTGCGCTCCCTGAAGAACGGCCGCGAGCCCGACCTGCTCGCGCCGCTCTCGGCCGTCACCGAGATCAACCTGCACGTGCCCGCGCTGCTGCCTAACGCGTACTGTGGCGACGTCCACATCCGCCTCTCGCTCTACAAGCGGCTGGCCAGCGCGAGCAAGGCCGAGCAGATCGACGCACTCCTGGAGGAGATCACCGACCGCTTCGGCAAGCTCCCCCCGCAGGCGCAGGCGCTCTTCGACGTGCACCGCCTGCGCGTGCTCGCCAAGGCCTACGGCGTCTCGCGCATCGACGCCGGCGAGAAGGTCACGGCGATCACCTTCGCGCCGAACGCGCCGATCGATCCGGCGCGGATCATCGAGCTGGTGCAGAAGCATCGACATATCAAGCTCGCCGGCAACGACAAGCTGCGAATCGAGCGCGCCGCGCCCGACGTGCGCGAGCGCGTCCAGGTCGTGCGCGACGTGCTGCGCTCGCTCGGCACGCCGAAGGCGGTCGACGAGCGGCCGGCGCTCGCGAGCGCGGCCTGACCGTCGTGGCGTGGGCCGAGCTCGCTCCCGGCCTCGTCGTGCGCGGCGTCGTGCTGCCGCTCGCCCTCGCCGACTTCGGCCTCGTCGCGTTCGACATGGACTCGACGCTGATCTCGATCGAATGCGTCGACGAGATCGCCGACGTCGCCGGGAAGAAGGCCGAGGTGTCGGCGATCACGGAAGCGGCGATGCGCGGCGAGATCGCCGACTACAAGGAGAGCCTGCGCCGGCGCGTCGCGTTGCTCAGCGGTGTGCCGGCCGCGGCGCTGCAGCGGGTCTACGACGAGCGGCTGCGCTTCAATCCCGGCGCCGAGCGACTGGTCGCCGCCTGCAAGGCGGCGGGCCTGAAGACGTTGCTCGTCTCGGGCGGATTCACCTTCTTCACCGACCGCGTCCGCGATCGGCTCGCCATCGACTTCGCGCGCAGCAACGTGCTCGAGATCGAAGGCGGCGTGCTCACCGGCCGCATGGTGGACCAGCCCTGGGGCGACATCTGCGACGGCGACGAGAAGCGCAGGATGCTGCTCGCGACCTGCGCCTCCCTCGGCCTCGCGCCGACGCGCGCGATCGCCGTCGGCGACGGCGCCAACGACCTGCCGATGATGTCGGTCGCGGGCCTCTCGGTCGCGTATCACGCAAAGCCGAAGGTGCGCGACGCGGCGATGGTCGCGATCGACGCCGGCGGACTCGACCGGCTGCTCGAGGTCGTCAGGCCGTCCTGAGGACGACGATGCCGTCGGCGTCGGCGAAGAGCCGGTCGCCGGGACGGACCCAGATGCCCATCACCTGGACCGCGACGTCGCGCTCGCCCTGGTTCTTCTTCTCGGTGGGGATCGGCACGTGCGCGAGAGCGCGGATGCCGACCTCCGTCGCCGCGAGCTCGGCGACGTCGCGCACCGCGCCGTCGATGATGAGCCCGGCCCAGCCGTTCTTCTCGGCCGCCGCGGCGACGTTGCCGCCGACGAGCGCGCGCCGCACCGACCCGCCGCCGTCGACGACGAGGACGCGACCGCCGCCCGGCGTGTCGAGCGCAGCCTTGACGAGCGAGTTGTCCTCGTAGCACTTGACCGTCGAGACGAGGCCGCTGAACGTCGAGACGCCGCCGTAGTCGGCGAAGGCCGGCGGCAGGACGAAGAAGGTCGTGCCGTAGGCGGCCTTGTGCTGATCGCAAAGATCGCAAGTGGAGAAGTCGGGGGCGGGAGTCATGGCGTGCCTCTTGTTGCTGATGCTTCGCTCGCAATGCGCGCCTCGGCGCTCTTGCGGATCGCCGTGAGCGTCGTCCGGCTGGTGATGACATCGGCCGCGAGCTTCAGATGGATCAGCGCCGGCCCGGCGGCGGCGAGCGCCGCGACGAACGCCGGCTCGAACGCGGCAGTCGTGTCGACGACGTTGCCGGCGTGCCAGCCGTAGGCGCGCGCCAGCGCCGCGAAGTCGGGATTGCCGAGGTCGGAGCCCGAAACGCGGCCCGGGTACTCGCGCTCCTGGTGCATGCGGATCGTGCCGTAGGTGCCGTTGTCGACGACGAGGACGATCAGCTTGCCCGCGCCGCGGCCGGCGCCGTGTGCGGTCGCCGTCGCGAGCTCCTGGCCGTTCATGAGGAAGTCGCCGTCGCCGGCGATGTTGATCACGGTGCGATGCGGCTCGAGCAGCGACGCGGCGACCGCAGCCGGCACGCCGTAGCCCATCGCGCCCGACGTCGGCGCGAGATGCGTGCGGCCGGCATGGCGCAGGCCCGCGAAAGGGTGGAAGCGGCTCAGCCAGCCCGCGAAATTGCCGGCGCCGTTGGTGAAGATCGCATCCGCGCCGACGTGGCGATCGATGCAGCGCACGACCTCGGCCATGTCGAGCGGCGCGACCGGCGTCGGCACGAGGTTGGCTTCGTAGTCGGCACGCGCAGCCGCGGTCTGCTCGCGCCAGCGCGGCGATGCCGGCGGCTCGAGCAGCGCCAGCGCCGGCGCGGCGCAGGCCATCGATGCGTTGATCATCAACTCGCCGGCGTAGACGCGGCCGAGCTCTTCCGCGCCGGCATGGATGTGGACGAGCTTCTGCGTCGGCCGCGGCGGCGTCAGCAGCTCGTAGCCGCCGGTCGTCATCTCGCCCAGGCGCGGGCCGATCGCGACGATCAGGTCGGCCGACCCGACGCGCGCGGCGAGCTTCGGATTGATGCCGATGCCGACGTCGCCGGCGTAGTTCGGATGGCGGTTGTCGAAGGTGTCCTGGAAGCGGAACGCGCAGCCGATCGGCAAGTGCCAGCGCTCGGCGAAGCGCTCGAGCGCTTCGCACGACGCCGCGGTCCAGCCGCTGCCGCCGACGATGACGAACGGACGCTCGGCGGCCGCGAGCAGCTCGCGCAAGCGCAGGAGCGCTTCCGGCGCGGGCGCGGCGAGCGCGGGCTCGATGCGCGGCAAGACCGGCGCGCAGGTCGATGCCGCGAGCATGTCCTCGGGCAACGACAGCACGACGGGGCCCGGCCGTCCCTGCATCGCGACGTGGAACGCGCGTGCGACGTACTCGGGCAGTCGATCGGGATCGTGGATCTCGCCGACCCACTTGGCGAAGCCGAGCGTGCCGGGGCCGAACATCTGCCGGTAGTCGACCTCCTGGAAGGCCTCGCGGTCGCGCTGGCTGCTCGCGACCTGGCCGATGAACAGGATCATCGGCGTCGAGTCCTGGAACGCCGTGTGCAGGCCGATCGCGGCGTTGCTCGCGCCGGGTCCGCGCGTCACGAAGCACAGGCCCGGTCGACCGCTGAGCTTGCCCTGCGCCTCGGCCATGTAGCTCGCGCCGCCCTCCTGCCGACAGGCGACGAAGCGGATGCGATCGCGATGCTCGTAGAAGCCATCGAGCGCGGCGAGGAAGCTCTCGCCGGGAACGCCGAAGACGGTGTCCGCGCCTTGCGCGAGCAGCGCTTCGACGAGGGCGTGACCGGCGGGGCGAGGCGGCGTGGACGTGGACGTTGCGGTCATGCGTGGACGCGGAATGACGACGCGCGAGGATACGAGCTTGGCCCATCCGCGTGACGCTCTTTACGGGTCGCCGACGGTCAGGGTTCGTCCCGATTCCTGCAATTCACCGTTTGGTGAATTATTTCGTCGTGGCTTCCCGTTCCAGCACCGTCGTCGAGATCCGATCGCGCGACGCCGACCGCACGCGCGAGCAGATCCTGCGCGCCGCGATGGCGCAGTTCGCCGCGCACGGCTTCGGCGGCGCCCGCATGGAAGCGATCGCCGAGCACGGCGGCGTCGACAAGAAGCTCATCTACTACTACTTCGACGGCAAGGACGCGCTCTTCCTCGCGGTCCTCGAGCAGACCTACGCCGACATCCGCGCCGCCGAGCACGAGCTGCATCTCGAGGCGAGCGATCCGGTGCAGGCGATCACGAGTCTCGTCACCTTCACCTGGCACTACTACCTCGCGCACCCCGAGTTCCTGGCGCTGCTGAACAGCGAGAACATGCACCGCGCCGGCCACCTGAAGCGCTCGCGCCGCATCCGCCAGATGAACTCGCCGCTGATCGACGTGCTCGCCGACGTGCTCGTGCGTGGCGAGCGGAGCGGCGAGCTCAAGCGCGGCATCGACCCGATGCAGCTCTACATCTCGATCGCCGGCCTCGCCTACTTCTATCTCTCGAACAACCACACGCTCTCGGCGATCTTCGGCAGCGAGCTGATGACGCCGCTCGCGCACGACGCGCGCCTCGCCCACATGTGCGATGTGATCCTCGGCTACGTCGTCGCGGCGCCTGTCGCGCTCGCCGGCGCACGCACCCCTTCCCTTCGCCCGCCTGCCGCGGGCTCCCTCAGGAGACAACGATGAACAGAGTCCCGTCCCTCCTTCGCGTCGCGCTCGTCGCGTGCGCGGCCATTGCCGCACAGGGCGCGCAGGCGCAGAACTGGAAGCCGACCCGGCCGATCAACCTGATCGTGCCGTGGGCCGCGGGCGGCTCGACCGACCAGGTGACGCGCGTCACCGCCGGCGAGCTCGAGAAGGCGCTCGGCCAGACCATCGTCATCGTCAACCAGCCCGGCGCCTCGGGTGCAATCGGCACCAAGAGCGTGCTCGACGCCGCCAAGGACGGCTACACCTGGACGGCAGGTGCCGCGCAGGATCTCGGCACCTACCAGACGCTCGGCTCGGTCAACACCAGCCTCAAGGACTGGAACATCTTCCTCACCGTCGCCAACATCCAGGTGATCGGCGTCAACCCGAACACGCCGTACCAGACCGCCAAGCAGCTGCTCGACGCGATGAAGGCGCAGCCCGGCAAGATCTCGGTCGCGACCGCCGGCGTCACCTCGGCCGGCCACAACGCGATGGACCTGATCGCCAAGGCCACCGGCGTCAAGTACCGCGACGTGAGCTACGACGGCGGCAATCCGGCGGTCGTCGCCGCCGTCTCCGGCGAAGCCGACCTGACGACGCAGCTCGCCGTCGAGCAGGCCGACATGATCCGCGGCAAGCGCCTGCGTCCGCTCGCGACGGTGAGCGACAAGCCGCTCGAGCTCGAGGGCTACGGCACGATCCCGCCGCTCTCGAACACGGTGCCCGGCTTCTCGGCGCCGGCCAACTACTTCGGCATCTTCATCCCGAAGGGCGTGCCCGACGAGGTCGTGAAGACGATCGAGAAGCTCTGGGCCGAGAACATCGCCAAGAGCGAGGCGCTGAAGAAGTACGCGGCCAGCCGCGGCGCGCTGTTCGCGCCGTCGTCGGGCGACGCGGCGCAGAAGGCCGTCTTCCCCGCCGTGCAGGCCAACGCCTGGATGCTGTTCGAGAGCGGCAAGGCCAAGGTGTCGCCCGACACCGTCGGCATCGCCAAGCCCTGACCGGCGCGACGAGCACGCGATGGAACACGACGCGACGGCACCGGTCAGCGACGAGGAGCGCAAGGTCCTCGCACGCTCCGAGCTGCACCAGGCGATCGGCTGGATCGCGCTCGGCCTCGCCGTGTTCGTCGGATCGTGGCGGATGGACCGGCTCGAGAGCCAGAACATCAATCCGTACACCGTGCCCGGACTGCTGCCGGGGCTGCTCGGCATCGCGATGATGCTGCTCGGCAGCCTGCTCGGGCTGCGCAGCTGGCGCCGCGGCGCGCTCGCAGCGCGGACGCACGGCTTCGCGTTCGACGGCGCGGCAGTGCGCCGGGTCGCGCTGATCATCGGCCTGTGCGTGACCTTCGGCGTCGTCCTCGTCGGCCACGGGCTGCCGTTCTGGCTCGCCGCGGCGCTCTTCGTCAGCGTCGCGATCGTCGTGCTGCAGCGACCGCAACGCATTGCCGCCGGCGAGACGCTCAGCCTGCGCCGGCTCGCCATCGCCGCGATCATCGGCCTCGGCGCGGGCGGGATCATCACGCTGGTCTTCCAGCAGGTCTTTCTCGTTCGCCTGCCCTGACGGCACGCGCGGCGAACACTCACGATGCTCTCCGGTCTCGCCGATCTCGGCCACGCCTACCTCGGCTTTCTCAACGTCACGTCGATCCTCTACGGGCTCGGCGGCGCATTGCTCGGGATCATCGTCGGCTGCCTGCCGGGCCTGTCGGCGACGCTCTGCATCGCGCTGCTGACGACTCTCACCATCAAGCTGCCCGCCAACGACGCGATCCTGATCCTGATCTGCTCGTACGTCGGCACGCTCTACGGCGGTTCGCGCACTGCCATCCTGCTCAACATCCCCGGCACCGCCGCCAACGCCGCGTCGTGCGCCGACGGCTACGCGCTCGCGCAGCGAGGCGAGGCCGGCCGTGCAATCGGCATCGCGACCTCGGGCGCGTTCATGGGCACGCTCTTCGGCGTGTTGTGCCTCGCCGCGTTCACGCCGACGCTCGCCGAGGTCGCTCTCTCGTTCGGCGCCTACGAGTTCTTCTGGCTCGCGCTCTTCGGCGTGACGATGTCGGGCACGATCGTCGGCAACGACCCGCTCAAGGGCTGGCTGATGGGCACGCTCGGCCTTTTCGTCGCGCAGATCGGCCAGGAAGGCCTCTACGCCTACAACCGCTTCACCTTCGACTGGGACCAGCTCTCGGGCGGCATCTCGCTCATCCCGGCGCTGGTCGGCGCGTTCGGTTTCGCAGAAGTTCTGACCACGCTCGCGGACCCGGTCGAGAAGAAATTGATCGAGCTCAAGGACTCGGTGCTGCCGCGCTTTCGCGAGGTCGTGCAGTACTGGCCGACCGTGCTCCGCTCCGGCGTGATCGGCGTGCTGACCGGACTGATGCCGGGAGTCGGCGAAGACTCCGGCGCGTGGATGTCGTACGCCGCCGCGAAGGCGGCGAGCAAGGAGAAGGAGCTCTTCGGCAAGGGCTCGATCGACGGCCTGATGGCAGCAGAGACCGGCGACATGGCGTCGATCCCCGGCCACATCATCCCGGCGCTCGCGCTCGGCATCCCGGGCTCGGCGCCGTCGGCCGTACTGATGGCGGCGATGATCATCCACGGCATCCAGCCCGGGCCGATGATGATGATCGCGCACCCGCATTTCGTCTACGAAGTGGTCGCGATGACCTCGCTCGCGACGATCTCGATCCTCATCTTCGGCCTCTTTCTGGTGAAGCCGCTGCTGCTCGTGCTGCGCATCAAGCGCACGGTGCTGATGCCGATCATCTTCCTGCTCTGCACCGTCGGCGCGTTCGCGAGCGCGTCGCGCCTGTTCGACATCTACTGCATGCTGGCGATCGGCATCGGCGCGTTCTTCCTGCGCCGGCGCGGCTACCAGATGGCACCTTTCGTGCTCGGCCTCGTCCTTGGCCCGCTGCTCGACAAGAGCCTGCGCCGCGGCCTGGTGCTGTCGGACGGCGACATCGCGCCGTTCTTCACGCGGCCGATCTCGATGGCGTTCGCGGCGGTGACGATCTTCACGTTGCTGCTCTATGTGCCGCAATTCAAGGCCGCCGTGCGACGCGTCACCGGCGGCTTCGGCAAGATCGTGCGCTCGGCGTTCGGACGCCATCCGCGCAGTGGCGACGCGACATGAAGCTCTCGCTTTGCAACGAAGTGCTGGCCGGACTGTCGCTCGAGCGCCAGTGCGAGGTCGCCGCGGCGCTCGGCTACGACGGCCTCGAGATCGCGCCGTTCACTCTGGCCGAGCATCCCGAACGCATCGCCACTAGTGAAGCTGCGCGCATCCGCGGCGTCGTCAAATCGTTCGGCCTCGTCGTCACGGGTCTGCACTGGCTGCTCGTCAAGCCGACGGGCCTGTCGCTGACCGACCCGGACGCGTCGGTGCGGTCACGCACGCTCGACGTCGTCGCGCGCCTGGTCGCGCTGTGCGCGGAGCTCGGCGGCAGCGTGCTCGTGCACGGCTCGCCGAAGCAGCGCGCGATCCCCGACGGCGAGTCGCACGCGACGGCGCGTGCGCGCCTGCGCGACTTCCTCGCCGACGCGGCGGTCGTCGCCGAGGCGAACGACGTCGTCTACTGCATCGAGCCGCTCTCGCCGCGCGAGACGGCGCTGATCAACACGGTCGCGCAAGCGGCCGAGCTCGTGCGCGAGATCGATCGCCCGTCGCTGCGCACGATGATCGACTGCAGCGCCGCCGGCACGAGCGAATCGACGTCGGTGCCCGAGCTGATCGACCTCTGGCTGCCGACCGGGCTCGTCGCCCACATCCAGGTCAACGACCCGAACCGTCGCGCGCCCGGCCAGGGCGAGATGAAGTTCGCGCCGATCTTCGCGGCGCTGAAGAAGCACGGCTACGACAAGACGGTGGCCGTCGAGCCCTTCGACTACGTCCCCGACGGCGTCGGCTCGGCCGCGTTCGCCGCCGGCTATCTGCGCGGCATCCGCGAATCGCTCGCCTGATCGACGCGAGCCCCGCTCACTGAAAGTACA
>JAYTHL010000358.1:0-3887 GCA_043732605.1 Rhizobacter sp.
CAAGGGGCTCGCGATGCTCAACCGATTGACCGATGCGCTCGACTTCCAGGGGCAAGCCTTGCAGCTCCGCTCGGAGCGCCAGCGCCTGATCGCGAGCAACATCGCCAACGCCGACACGCCGGGCTACGTCGCCCGCGACATGGACTTCGCGAAGACGCTCCAGGCCGCGACCTCGACCCTGACGTCGGCCTCGACGCTCGCCACCAGCCATGCCGGACATATCGGCGCCGGCGCGGCGGGCTTGAGCGGCGGCCTGGCCGGCAGCGCGCTGACCTACGCGACCTCGTCTCAGCCCAACCTCGACCGCAACACCGTCGACATGGACCGCGAGCGCGCGAGCTTCGCCGACAACGCGATCAAGTACGAGGCGACGCTGCGCTTCATCAACAGCAACGTGCGCACGTCGCTGTCGGCGATCACCGGTCAATAAGGAACGCCATGAGCATGCTGTCGATCTTCAACGTCTCCGGCAGCGCCGCGAGCGCGCAGAGCCAGCGCCTCAACGTCGTCGCCTCGAACCTGGCCAACGCCGACACCGTCGCCGGGCCGAACGGCCAGGCCTACAAGGCGCGCCAGGTCACCTTCCAGACCGAGCTCGTCGGCCAGACCGCGAACGACCCGACGGCGGCCGGCGTTCGCGTCAGCACCATCACCGAAGACCAGACGCCGGGCCGCAAGGTCCACGACCCGAAGCACCCGAGCGCCGACGCCGAGGGCTACGTGACCTACAGCAACGTCAATGCGGTCGAGGAGATGGTCAACATGATCTCGGCCTCGCGCTCGTACCAGAACAACCTCGAGGTGATGAACACCGCGAAGTCGCTGCTGCTGAAGACGATCCAGCTCGGCAGCTGATCCCGACGGCACACCGTCCACACCGGAGAACGACCATGGCCGTCACCGCACCCACTTCGACGTCGAGCGACGTCAGCGTCACCTCGACGCCTGCCGCCGCGAGCAACACGAGCACCGCCGACGCGGCCGACCGCTTCCTGAAGCTGCTCGTCGCGCAGATGAAGAACCAGGACCCGCTCAACCCGATGGACAACGCCCAGGTCACGAGCCAGATGGCGCAGATCAGCACCGTCACGGGCATCAACCAGCTCAACACCACGGTGCAGGGCCTGTCGTCGCAGTTCATGCAGCTGCAGGCGGTGCAGGGCGCGTCGCTGGTCGGCCGCGACGTCATCGTTCCGGGCAACAAGCTGAGCATCGACGACACGACGTCGGTCGGCCAGGGCGGCTTCGAGCTCACCGGCGCCGCCGATGCCGTCAAGGTCGACATCCTGTCGCCCAGCGGCGCCGTCTTGCAGACCTTCAACCTCGGCGCCGAGAGCGCCGGCGTGCACAGCTTCGACTGGCCCGCGGGCACGGCGACGAGCGCCAGCGGCCTCACCTTCCGCGTCAGCGCCACCAGCGGCGGCGTCGCGACGACGGCGACGGCGCTGATGCGCGACCGCGTCGAGGCGATCAGCGTCAGCGGCACCACCTTCAACCTCGAGCTGCAGAACTCGGGCACCGTGCCCTACAGCTCGGTCAAGGCCTTCAACTGATCCGCGTCCACCGATCCGAATTTTCCCCGCGGCTGCAGCCGCGACTTCTGAAAGAGCATCGCCATGGGTTTCCAGCAAGGTCTGTCCGGACTCAACGCCTCGAGCAAGAGCCTCGAGGTCATCGGCAACAACATCGCCAACGCGAACACCTACGGCGCCAAGTCGTCGCGGGCCGAGTTCGCCGACCTCTACGCAAACGCGCTCGGCGGGAGCCAGAACTCGATCGGCATCGGCGTCTCGGTCGCCGCGGTCGCGCAGCAATTCTCCCAGGGCACCATCACCGCCACCGACAACCCGCTCGACCTGGCGATCAACGGCAGCGGCTTCTTCGAGGTGAGCGACGCCAAGGGCGGCGTCTCGTACACGCGCAACGGCCAGTTCAAGGTCGACCGCACCGGCTTCATCGTCAACGACCAGTCGCGAAAGCTGATGGGCTACGCGGCCGACGCCACCGGCACGATCGTGGCCGGCGCTTCGACGGCGCTGCAGATGCCGACGGCGGGCATCACGCCGGCGGTCACGACCAAGGTCGACATGGAGCTCAACCTCGATGCCCGGCTGGCGGTCACCTTGCCGGCTGCGGGCGCGCCGATCAACTTCACCGATCCGACGACCTACAACAACGCCACGTCGCAGACGGTCTACGACGCCAAGGGGCAAAGCGTCGCGCTGACCTACTATTTCCAGAAGTCGGCGACCGACACCTGGAACGTCTACGTCTCGGCCAACGGCACGCCGATCAAGACGGCCGGCGGCAATCCCGCGGCCTCGACGACGATCACCTTCCCGACCAACGGCGGCACGCCGACAGCGCCGGTCGGCACGGTGCCGCTCGACATCCCGGCCGTGACCAACACGGCCGGCGCCCTGACGGTGCCGATCACCGGCGTTGCGCTCAGCCTGAGCGGCGCGACCCAGTACGGCTCGCAGTTCGGCGTCACCGACCTGGTCCAGGACGGCTACGCCGCTGGCCAGCTGATCGGCGTGCAGGTCGAGAGCAACGGCATCATCAGCGCGCGCTACTCCAACGGCCAGACCAAGCCGGCCGGCCAGCTCGAGCTCGCCACCTTCCACAACCCGCAAGGCCTGCAGCCTCTCGGCGGCAACGCCTGGGCGCGCAGCTTCACCTCGGGCGATCCGCTCGTCGGCGTGCCGGGCGACGGCAACATCGGCGTGCTGCAGGCCGGTGCGCTCGAGGAATCGAACGTCGACCTCACGGCCGAGCTGGTCAACATGATCACGGCGCAGCGCACGTATCAGGCGAACGCGCAGACGATCAAGACGCAGGACCAGATCCTGCAGACGATCGTCAACCTGCGTTGATCGAGTAGGTCATGGACCGGCTCATCTACCTGTCGATGTCGGGGGCCAAGGCGACGATGCAGCGCCAGGAGACGCTCGCCAACAACCTGGCCAACGTCTCGACGACGGGATTCCGCGCCGAGCTGGCGGCGTTTCGCGCCGTGCCGGTCGAAGGCAGCGGCGCGAGCACGCGTGTCTATGCGCTCGAATCGACGCCGGGTTACGACGCCTCGCCCGGCCAGGTCGCCGCGACCGGCCGCAACCTCGACGTCGCGATGAGCGGCGGCGCGTGGCTCTCGGTCCAGGGGCTCGACGGCACGGAGGCCTACACCCGCGGCGGCGCGCTCGACGTCAATGCCGAGGGCACGATGATCACCGTCTCGGGACTGACGGTGCTCGGCGACGGCGGCCCGATCCAGGTGCCGCCGAACACGCAAGTGAGCATCGGTGGCGACGGCACGGTCAGCTCGACCGCAGCCAACGGCAAGAGCACCTCGATCGGCAAGCTGAAGCTGGTCACGCCAGAGGCGCCGCTCACGCGCGGCACCGACGGGCTCTTTCGCGCGGCCGAGGGCGATCTCTCCGCGGATCCGAACGCGCGCGTCCAGGACGGCGCGCTCGAAGGATCGAATGTCAGCGCCGTCGAGACGATGGTTCAGATGATCTCGGCCGCGCGCCAGTTCGAGGCACAGATGAAGTCGTTGACGACGGCCGAAGCGAACGACAAGGCTGCGGCGCAACTGCTCTCGGTCGGCTGATCGGGCGGGCGCGCCTCTCGCCGCGCGCCGTCCGCCGAGCCCGGTGGAATAAAGCGCGGTCGCGCGTCGTCCATGATGCGTTCGACCCCTTGTTCCCTGGAGACCTCGATGATCCGTTCGCGCCCGTTCGCTCTCACCCTGTCCCTGTTCGCGCTGGCGGCGACGCTCGCCCACGGCGAGCCGGCCGCCAAGATGGCCAACGGGATGCTGGTCAACACCAGCGGCATGACGCTCTACACCTTCGACCGCGACGTCGCCGCGAGCGGCAAGAGCG
>JAYTHL010000359.1:0-12347 GCA_043732605.1 Rhizobacter sp.
AGCATGAAGCGCTCGGTCAGCTCGCTTGCAACCGATCCGATTCCGCCACCCCAGCACTCCTCGACCGCGCGGATGAAGCGCTGCTGGATCTGCTCGCGGCGTGCAGGCGACTGCGACGACAGGAGCAGGCTCGCATACAAGGGACTTCTGAACGCATAGATCGGCGAGCCGCTTCCGTCCGGAAAGTGGTAAACGCCGGCTTCGCGCAGGATCTGGTCGCTGCCGCACATGTCGCGGCACAGATCCTCGATGTAGAGCTGCTCCAGGTCGAGCGCCTTCGCCACGCTCCAGGCACAGAACGAATGCCCGTTCGTGCTGCCCGATTCGAGCGCGCGGCGCGCCTGTTCACCGAGCTGCCCGAGCTGAAGCTCGAGCGATTGCCGGATGATCCTGGGAATCGCCTGGACCAGGAACTCGCCCTCGAACTCGCGCCGCGACAGCATGTCGACCAGATTGCTGGTGCCGGACGCACGGATCTCTTCCACCATGCGCTCGAAGAGCGTCGTCATGATCAGCGGATTGCCGACCGAGTAGCTCGTGATCGCCTCGATCGAGCCCCTGGGAATCGGGACGGTGGCGTGCGAGAGCACGTAGCGTCGGACGGCTTCGGCAGACAGCCGCGGCAGCCTCAACTCCTGGGCCGCGCCGTGCACCAGCAGGTCCAGCATCATCGTGCGCGCCGCGCTTTGGGCGCGCTGCGACGTCGCCGCGCGGTGCGTCGCGACCACCATCAGCCGAGCGCGAGAACGGCCGCGGGCCAGGCGCGAGATCGCCCCGATCAGCGACGGATCCGCCCACTGGATGTCCTCGATCGCGATCAGGACCAGACGCTGGCTTGCCAACGCTTCGATCGAGCGCAACACGTCGCCCGAGAGATTCGCCGGCTGCGTGCTGGCCTCTCCCGGTGTCGAAGGCCGCGTCGCCGCGTCTTTCGCCGTCATCCCTCGTACTTGACGCTCCAGCTCGAGCGAGAGGTCTTCGATCGCCAGGCAAAGAGTGTCTCCGTGCTGTCCTGAGGAGCATTCGATCCGGCATGCGATCGCATCCTGCTCTGCCGACCACTCGACGAACTCGTCCAGCAGGCTCGTCTTGCCGATCCCCGCTTCGCCCACGAGGAAGATGACTTGACGGTGCCCGTTCGACGCCGTGCCGAAGCTGCGCCGAAGCGCTTCCAATGCATCCTCGCGCCCGATCAGGCGTTCGGCCGGCACGGTCGAGTCGTTGCAGCGATCCGGAAGCTTGCCGATGAAACAGTAGCCACGACGCGTCCGTGTCTCGATGAACGTCGGACGCTGCGGATCGTCGCCGAGCAATCGCCGGATCGTCTTGATGTAGGTCCGCAGGATCTCCGGCTGCACGGCATCCGTCGGCCAGACTGCATCGAGCAACTCGTCGTACTCGATGATGCGACCGGGGTTGTCGCGCAGATAGAGCAGCAGCTGGAAGACCTTCGGAGGGACGTTCGTCGGCGTGCTGCCGCACCAGAGTTGCTGGTTCTGGCGATCGAGACTGAACTCGCTCTTGCTCGCATCCGGCGCGCTGGCCGATGCACCAGGTTGTGCCGATGTTTCCACGATTTGGATCTTAGGTTGTCCGCCGCACCAAGGACGGAACATCCGCACGGCGCCAGTGGTGATCGGCCCGCTCGCGTGCCTCCAATCGGTGCGTCATTTTGAAGCGTCCCTTCGGTGGACGGAGCATGGAAAACCCGGCGGTGCGAAGTGGTCTGCACCGCGTCGAATCCCTGCTCGACGGCATCTTCAAATGTCCAGCTCGAGCATCTCGCTCTTCGCGCGCGACACGCAGCACATGATCTTGTCTGCGGCATCGCGCTCCTCGTCGGTGAGGAAGACGTCCCGGTGGTCCGGCGTTCCCGACAGCACGCTCGTCAGACAGGTTCCGCACACGCCCTGTTCGCAGCTCGTCTCGACGGCGACGCCTGCGGCGCGAAGGACCTGAACGATGCTTCGATCGGCAGCGACGGCATGGTCGCCTCCGGTGCGAGCCAGCCGGATCGTGAACGTGTCCCGCGGGCCGGCCAGTGCTGCCGAGTCGGCGGAGAAGTTTTCGAGATGGACCGCTTGCGGAGGCCACGTCGCGGCCGCCGTCGACTCCACGAGATCCATGAACGGCCGAGGGTCGCACAGGTAGAGCTCGGCATTGCCAGCGCGATGCCAGAGCAGCTTGCGCAGGAAGGCGCGAATGGCGTCCGGCTCGATCGCGTGGTGGAACGCGACCTTGTCCAGGAACCTCTTCTGCGACAGCACATCGTGAAAGGCCGTGTGCGCGATCGAGCGGGTGAAGTAGTGCAGCGAGAAGTCGCGGCCGGTGCGCACGAGATGCAGAGCCATCGACAGGATCGGCGTGATGCCGATGCCGCCCGCGACCAGAAGCGCCGGACCCGGGTGCGTCTTCAGCGCGAAGTTGTTGCGCGGCTCGCTGATGTCGATCGACTCTCCGACCGCGACGGCGCCGTGCATCGTCGCGGAGCCGCCGCGGGAGTCGGGCTGCCGTTTCACCGCGATCCGATAGCTGCTCGTGTCGTTCGGGCCGTTGCACAGCGAATACTGCCGAACGGGACCAGGAGCCAGATGCACATCGATGTGAGAGCCTGGCGTGAACGGCGGCAGCGATTCGCCCGACGCGCTGACGAGATCGAACGACTTGATGTCGATCGCTTCGTCGCGTGTCGCGATGACCTTCGCCTTCAGCACCGACGACTCACGTGCCGATGTCCCAATGGGCAAAGCCGACTCCGCACGGAGAGGCATGGACGGGGATGTAGTCGATGACGTGGCCCGGCCTGTCGGCAACCGCCGCGGCCATGATCCAGTTGCGCGTTTCCCCGGATCCGCCGCCCACCCCGCTCTTCATCCCGGTGCCGCCGGAAAACTGCCGGAAGCATTCGAGGCCGCTGCGTTCCGGTGTCGCCGTCCAGGCATCGAAGGACGCCATCGCTTCGGCATCGCCGGCCTTCAGCCGGGTCAGGATCTCGCGGTCGAACTCTTCGCCGAGATACGACTCCTGCGCGCCCGGCGTGTGCCCGAGGCCGCCGGACCCCATGACCGCGACCTGCAAGTCCTGCGGCCAATCTTCCTCGATGATCTTGCGGACAGCGAGGGCCAGTGCAACGCAGCGTGCCGCCGTCGGTTGAGGCGCGTACAGGCAGTTGACCAGGATGGGCACCATCGGGATGTCGAATCGCCCGTCCGTCAAGGGACCGGCCGGCCGCATGAAGGCGTGGCCCATGCCGATCTCCTTGTTCGGGAGATCGAGCATGAACGCCGGATCGAATCCTGCCTTCATCAACCGGTAGAGCACGGCCTTGGCGAGCTCGGCTTCGCGTCGATGCCCGCCCAGTGCTCCTCGACCTTGGCCTTGAAGGGACGCGATCCGAGCTTGCCGGCATAGCGGACCGCCTTGTAGCCCTCGAACCGGCCGCCGACGTACACGGCGAACGACGGATGGTTGTCGAGGTCGAACTGCTCTTCCTGGTCGTCGCCGAACGCCAGGATCACATCGGGCCGCGACGCTTGAAAGACATCGCGCAGCCTGGCGAGCCCGTCGTGCACGCGGCGATGCTTGCGATCGTTCTGCGCGTCGGAGTCGACTGTCGCGCCGGGCGCGTAGCTGCGCCCGGCAGTCGTCCTGTTCCACCACTCGAGCGGCTCGAACAGGAACGGCGAATGCGATGTCGCGACAACGGTGCAGGTCTTCGCCACGAATTCTCCGTTCGTGGGTGTGGTGAGCGGGCCGCGACTACGGGAGCTTGTAGCCCTCGTCGGCCAGCGACTTGTCGACCCAGCAGCGGTCGGCCATGCCGGCGAGGAAGGCCTTCATCGCCGCCGTCTCCTTCGCCAGGATGGCCTTGGCCGAGGCGAGCACCCGCGCTGAAGCGCAAGTTCGGACGCGTCGTGAACATCACGTCCGCGATGGTGAAGATGCCCTATTCCTGGATGATCCTGTCGGCAACCGCGCGCACCGGGTTGACGGCGTTCTCGAAAGTCCTGTCGCTCGACGTGGCGGTCGACAACGTGACGATCAACAACCTCCTGCCCGAGCGCATCGACACCGATCGCCAGGAATTCATGGCCCAGCGGATGACGAAGGCCGATGGCATCACGCGCGACGAAGCGAGACGACGGATCGTCGAGACCATTTCAGCGAAGCGGTTCGGCAAGCCGGAGGAAGTCGGCGACATGTGCGCCTACCTCTGCAGCGTCCAGAGCGGCTTCGTGTCGGGTCAGAACGTGCAGATCGACAGAGGCTCGTACCCTGCGCTGATGTGAGTCCGCGACGGCGACCCAGGCTTCCCCGCCGTCGCGAACGACCTCGTCAGATCCCCATCGTGCTCAGCTTCTCGAGGACGTCGTTCATGAGCACGGCGATCTTCGGATGCGATCCCTCGAAGCTGAGGACCGACGCCCTGAGCCGCGCGGTCAGGTCGTCATCGGCAACCGCGCCGTCCGGCGCCCCGACGCGCGTTTCGACGTCGAGCAGGAGGCTGTCGACGCGCTGACGCGCTTCCCCGTCGCCGAGGTCCAACCCGTGGACTTCCGATCGGAGGGCGTTCAACGAATCTTCGAGATGCCTGGCGCGGGTCATGGAAAGTCCTCTCGTCCGGATGGCTGGCTGTCGTGCCGCATTCTGGCCCCCGGCGCGGCGACCGACTCATCGGTCACCGCCGCGTCACCGCGGAACGGCCGAGAGATCGCGCGGCTCGACGACCAGCGTGCCGTTGCGGGCGGCGCGGAACTGCGCGGAGTGCTCGTACGCGATCCTGCGCGCCCGCATCACGCTGCCGAGCGGCTGGTGCGCCTGCAGGCCGCGCCACGGGCTGAAGAACATGCCGTCGTCGACGGCATGGGCGAGCGCCGCGCCGTAGGCCTCCTGCGGCTCGGCCACGACGCGGGCGACGGTGACGTACGGGCTCTCGTCCTGCGACCATTCGACCGAGGCGTCTTCCACCGGCATCGTCTCGAGATCGGTGCAGAGCTGCACCTGCAGCGCCCACTCGGCAGGGTGGGTGCGCATGAAGGCGACCGTCGCGTCGCGCAGACCGTCGGGCCGGTCCGAGAGATCGACCTTCTGGTCGGTCAGCGCCTTCAGGTCGGCCGACACCGGCACGAGCGAAAGCTTGGCGATGCAGCGGCCGTGGCGCAGCGCGGCCGCGGTGTAGAAGGTCTGGCCGAGCACCTGCGTCTCGGGATGGCCGCCCATCGAGACGAGCTTGGCGCTCTTGCCGCCGAACGCCTCGACGACCTTCTCCGTCGCCTGCAGCACGGCGGAGAACGCCTTCTTCGCGCCTTCGGCGCGGTCTGTCGTGGCCGCCACCTGCTTCAGGCCGCCGAGGAACTCCTTCGTGCTCGGCGCGTTGAACGCCGGCCCGTCGATGAAGACGAAGTTCTGGGTGACGTCGTTCTCCGAGCCGGGCAGGCGCGCGCCGGGCACGCCGACGATCTTCAGGGCGAGCCCGCGCGGAACCGAGACCTTGTCGTCGAGAATGTCGCCAGGGATCGTCGAGAAGCGCATCAACACCTCGTAGTTGCCGGGCACGGAGAAGAGGCCCTGCGCGAGCGGCTCGGACAATCCGGGCTCGACGATCAACGTCGCGCGCACCATGCCCTGGTTCTTCGCGTGGACGCTGCGGATCGCGTGGCCGCTGTCGGCGAAGGTCTTCTCGCGGATCTTCGCCATCGTGTCGTCGATGTCGGTGGTCGTCTTCGCCTCGTCCTCGGCGACCTGCTCGACGGACGGGTGGTAGGCGACGGGCTGCTTGGTGGACTGCATGTCAGGCGATGCGAAGTGAGCGACGCCCGGGCATGGCAAGCGGCTTGCCCGCCGGCGTTCAGTCGTCGATCGTCATCCCGGCAGCTTCGCCGCGAGCAGGTCGATCTTCTCGATCGTCGGCGGCGCGCTGAGGAGCGCCGCGGCGCTGGCCATCAGCGCGGCGGCGATCGGCCCGCCGAGGTGGGCCTGGCGACCGCTCTCGTCGGCGAACGCGTCGAAGATGCCGAACGTCGATGGCCCGAACTTCAGGGCGAACCAGGCGGTCGTTCCCGACTCGGCGTTGGCCAGGGGCAGGGCGCCGGCGAGGAAGTCGGCGACCGCGGCCTCCTTTCCGGGCTTGGCTTCGAGTCGAACGAACAGGGCGAGCTTGACCATGGCGATTCCTTTCGGGGACGGTGGAGGTGTGGACGTCGGGACCGAGTCTCGACCGTTCCCAGCCCGGCCGCCAGTGGCGGAACCGACAACATTGATACCATTCTCGCCATGCTGGTCCATCTTCTCGTGCTCGACGGCGTGTTCGATCTCGGCTTGGCCGCGCTCACCGACACGTTGACCACGGCGAACGAGCTGCGCGGCATGCTGCCCGATGCGCCGGCGCCGATCGAGCTCGCGCTCGTGGGCGTGCGGCGGCGCGTGCGCACCGCGCACCGCCTGACGGTGCCCGTCGTACCGATCGCCGACGTGCGCCGACCCGACGTCGTGCTCGTGCCGGCGCTCGGGGACAAGATGCCCGAGGCGCTGGCGACGCGGCTGGCGCGCGCCGATGTCGTCGATGCCGCGGCGGCGCTGCGTGGCCGGGCGCGCGACGGTGCGACGTTCGGCGCGGCGTGCACCGGCACCTTCGTCCTCGCCGAGAGCACGCTGCTCGACGGCCAGCGCGCGACGACGTCGTGGTGGCTCGCGCCGATGTTTCGCCAGCGCTATCCGCGTGTCGCGCTCGACGAATCGCGCATGCTCGTCAGCTCTGCGGGAATCACCACGGCAGGCGCGGCCCTGGCCCACATCGACCTGGCGCTCGGCGTCGTGCGCGCGAGCAGCCCGGCGCTCGCGGCCCTCGCCGCGCGCTACCTGCTCGTGGAGCCGCGGGGCTCGCAGGCCGAGTTCGTCATCCCCGACCATCTCGCCCACGCCGACCCGGTGGTCGAGCGCTTTGAATCTTGGGCGCGCCGACGGCTGGTCAGCGGCTTCTCGCTCGCCGACGCGGCGCGCGCGGTGGGCGCCAGCGAGCGCACGCTGGCGCGCCGGCTGCGCAGCGTCCTCGGCAAGTCGCCGCTCTCGTACTTCCAGGACCTGCGCGTCGAGCGCGCGGTGCATCTGCTGCGCACGGGCAGCGACAGCCTCGACCGGATCGCGGCGCAGATCGGCTACGCCGACGGCGTGACGCTGCGCGCGTTGCTGCGACGAAAGCTCGGCCGCGGCGTGCGCGAGCTGCGCTCGCGTGCCTGAGGCCGGGCGCGACCGTCAGGGCGCGAGCGCCGTTCGCGGCTCCTCCGCGCCGAGTCGCGGGAGTCGCACGTGCCGCCGCCGACCCCGATCGAACGCGCCGGCGCGGACCGTCAGCCCGCGACGCGCCCCTTGACGGCGTTGGCGCGTGCGCCGTAGGTGATGCGTCCGGCGGCGTCGGCCTTCAGGCGCGCACGCAGCCGCTCCTTCAGCAGCGCGACGTTGTCCGGCGTCATCGCCGCGAGGCGCGGCGCGACCCGCGGGCCCGTCTGCGCGATGCGCCAGAAGGTCTCGAAGTCGTCGAAGGTGCGCTCGATGTCGATCGCCATTGTCTCGACGTCCACCAGGCCGGCCTTGGTCCACAGCGCTTGCAGCGCGTCGATCCGCGACGCCTCGGCGCTCGGCGGCCAGAGCGGCGGCGTGCCGAGCACCGCCATCTCGTCGGACATCGCGGCGAACGGGAAGCCGCCGCCGAGCAGGTCCCAGGCATACGACGAGACGCTGCCGCCAGGCCGCACCACGCGCGTCATCTCGGCGACGCCCTTGACCGGGTCGGGCACGAAGAAGATCACCAGGGCCATGACGGCGGCGTCGAACGTGCCGTCTGCGAACGGCAGCGCCATCGCGTCGCCGACCTGGAATGTCGCGGCCTGCCCTTCGAGGCGCGTGCGGGCGTAGGCGAGCTGCTCCTTCGACGGATCGATGCCCTGCACCTCGCGCGCGGCACAGCGACCCACGAGCATCTCGGTGAACGCGCCGTTGCCGCAGCCGACGTCGACCCACCGCATCCCCGAGGGCGGCGCCAGCCAGCGCAGGAAGGTGTCGCCGGCGAGCTGGCTCCACTTGCCCATGAAGTCCTCGTAGGCGGCGCCGTCGTCGAAGTTGAGCTGGGGTTGTTCCATGAGGCGAGGGTAGCGCAGCCCTGAGTCGCGGCCGGCGGCGCCATCGATCTGACACACTCGCGCCACTCCGACAGCAGCGCATCCGTCACCGTGTCGACCCGCCCCGAAGATCCCGCCGATCCCGCCGCCGCCGGCATGAAGAAGGGCCTGACGAGCTACGGCGATCCCGGGTTCTCGCTCTTCCTGCGCAAGGCTTTCATCAAGGGCGCGGGCTACACCGACGCCGCGCTCGATCGCCCGGTGGTCGCGATCGCCGACACCGGCAGCGACTACAACCCGTGCCACGGCAATGCTCCGCAGCTCGTCGAGGCCGTCAAGCGGGGCGTGATGCTGGCCGGCGGCCTGCCGATGCGCTTCCCGACGATCTCGATCCACGAGAGCTTCGCCGCGCCGACGAGCATGTTCCTGCGCAACCTCATGTCGATGGACACCGAGGAGATGATCCGCGCCCAGCCGATGGATGCGGTCGTGCTGATCGGCGGCTGCGACAAGACCGTGCCGGCGCAGCTCATGGGCGCAGCCTCGGCGAACATCCCGGCGATCCAGCTGATCACCGGCTCGATGCTCACCGGGTCGCACCGCGGCGAGCGCGTCGGCGCGTGCACCGACTGCCGCCGCTACTGGGGGAAGTTTCGCGCCGGCGAGATCGACGCCGAGGAGACCGCCGAGGTCAACGACAAGCTCGTGGCGAGCGTCGGCACCTGCTCGGTGATGGGCACGGCGAGCACGATGGCCTGCATCGCCGAGGCGCTCGGCATGACGGTGCCAGGCGGCGCCTCGCCGCCGGCCGTCACCGCCGATCGGATCCGCATCGCCGAGGAGACGGGCGCGCAGGCCGTGCAGATGGCCAAGGATCGGCTGACGATCGACAAGATCCTCACGCCGGCCGCGTTCGAGAACGCGATGCGGGTGCTGCTGGCCATCGGCGGCTCGACCAACGGCATCGTCCATCTCGCCGCGATCGCCGGCCGGATGGGCCTCGAGATCGACATGGCCGCGCTCGACGCGATGGGCCGCGAGACGCCGGTGCTGCTCGACCTCAAGCCTTCGGGCCAGCACTACATGGAGGACTTCCATGCGGCCGGCGGCATGGCGACGCTGCTGCGCGCGCTGAAGCCGCTGCTGCGGCTCGAGGCGCTCACGGTCACCGGCCGCACGCTCGGCGAGGAGCTCGAACGTGCCGGCCCGGCCTTCCCGCAGGACGTGGTGCGCAGCATCGCCGATCCGATCTACCCGCAGGGCGGGATCGCGGTGCTGAGCGGCAACCTCGCGCCGGGCGGCGCGATCATCAAGCAGTCGGCCGCCGATGCGCGGCTGATGGAGCACGAAGGCCGCGCCGTGGTCTTCGAGAATCTCGAAGACCTCGCGACCCGCATCGACCGCGACGATCTCGACGTCACTGCCGACGACGTGCTCGTGCTCAAGAACATCGGACCCAAGGGCGCGCCCGGCATGCCCGAGGCCGGCTACATCCCGATCCCGAAGAAGCTCGCCCGTGCCGGCGTGAAGGACATCGTGCGCATCTCCGACGGCCGCATGAGCGGCACCGCGTTCGGCACCATCGTGCTCCACGTCACGCCCGAGTCGGCGATCGGCGGGCCACTCGCGCATGTGCGCAACGGCGACCGGATTCGCCTCAGCGTCCAGCGTCGCGAGATCACGCTTCTCGTCGCCGACGCGGAGATCGCGCGGCGTGCGCGCGAGCATCCTGTCGTCGAGCCGACGGCCGAGCGCGGCTACCGCAAGCTCTTCCTGCAGAGCGTGCTGCAGGCCGATCGCGGCGTCGACTTCGACTTCCTGCAGGCGCCGCGGATGACCGGCAAGACGCCCGGGCCGCGCTAGGCGCGCCCGCGCCGATGAGCTGCTAGGCGGCTTCGGCGATCGCCGCGAGCCGCGCGGTCGCTTCGCGCTTGCCCATGCTGCGCAAGGCGGCGATCGCCGGCAGATGCCTGGCGGAAGGACGCGCCTTGCCCTGCTCCCAGTTGTAGATCGACTGCGACGATGCGCCGACGAGCGCACCGCATTCCGCAGCCGACAGAGCGAGGCGGCTGCGCAGCGACAGGAGGCCCTTGGCGCTGAAGCGACGAAGACCCGAGTCGGCGTCCTCCGCGGCCGCGGGCTCGGGCGCAGCGCGCTGGCTGCGTCCCATGCGGCGCAAGGCCTGCTCGACCGCCTGGGCACGATGCTTCAATGCGGCGATCTCCTTGCGATGCGTGCCGACCGCTTTTTTCAGCGTCAGCACTTCGGCGCGGACTTCCTTGCGCGCAACGCGGGAAATCTCGCTTTTGAGAATGGATGCGATGTTGGGCATGTGGCGGATTGTGGGGCCAGGAGATTGGAGGCGCGATTCGAGGCTGAACCGCGCCCCTCATGGTAAATCCTCGCCCGGCCGGGCGTGACGCCGCCGATCCATGTGCCCGACAAGACACGGACCGGGTGGGACGGGAGATGTTGCAGGAGCGCGCAGCGTGCGCGCGCGCTCCAAATCGTGCGGTGTGCCGGCCCGAGCCTCGCGTCAATGCCGTGCCGGCAGCGGTTCCTCGGGCGCGCCTGGCGACGACAGCGATGTCGATGCCGACCGGGACCGGGTCGCTCCCGCGTCCGCGATGGTTTCGGCATCGACGCTCACGTGGCCCGGCAATCCTTCGCCCAGCCCCTGCTCTGGCAGGAAGCCTCCCGACTGGTGCTTCCAGAGCAGTGCGTAGTGGCCGTCGAGACGCAACAGCGCCTCGTGCGTGCCCTGCTCGACGATGCGGCCCTGGTCGAGGACGACGAGCCGGTCCATGCGCGCGATCGTCGAGAGACGGTGCGCGATCGCGATCACCGTCTTGCCCCTCATCAGCGTCGCGAGCTGCTCCTGGATGGCGAGCTCGACCTCGCTGTCGAGCGCCGAGGTCGCCTCGTCGAGGATCAGGATCGGCGAGTCCTTCAGGATCACGCGGGCGAGGGCGATGCGCTGGCGCTGGCCGCCCGAGAGCTTGACGCCACGCTCGCCGACGTGAGCCTCGTAGCCGGTGCGCTCCTTCCAGTCGACGAGGTCGAGGATGAAGTCGTGCGCCTGCGCCTGGCGGGCCGCGGCCTCGATCTCCGCCGCGGTCGAGCCCGGCCGGCCGTAGGCGATGTTGGCGGCGATCGAGCGGTGCAGCAGCGACGTGTCCTGCGTCACCATGCCGATCGCGGCACGCAGGCTTTCCTGCGTCGCGTGGCCGATGTCCTGGCCGTCGATGCGGATCGAGCCTTGCTCGACCTCGTGAAAGCGCAGCAGCAGGTTGACGAGCGTCGACTTGCCCGCGCCCGACCGGCCGACGAGACCGACGCGCTCGCCCGGGGCGATCACAAGGTTGAGGTCGTCGAGCACGCGCCGCCCATCGGTGCGGCCGTAGGTGAACGTGAGGTGCTCGAGCCTGATCTCGCCGTGCGGCACCTCGAGCTCGGGCGCATCGGGCTTGTCGACGAGCGTGTGCGGCACCGCGATCGTCTCCATGCCTTCCTGCACGATGCCGATGTTCTCGAAGATGCCCGTCACTTCCCAGCTGACCCAGCCCGAGACGTTGGCGATCTGCCAGGCGAGCGGCAGCGCGGTCGCGACGATCGCCGCGCCGATGGTGCCGTGGCCCCAGAGGACGATGCCGATCGCGGCCGTCGAGACCAGGAGCAGCGCGTTCATCATCGCCAGAGTCGCCATGAATTGCGTGATGAGACGCATGTGGGCGGCGATCGCGCCGGTGTGCTGGTCGATCACCTCGCGCACGTACGCGTCCTCGTCGCGGGCGCGGGCGAAGAGCTTGACGGTGAGGATGTTGGTGTAGCTGTCGACGACCCGCCCCATCACGTGCGAGCGCACTTCCGACGACGCTTTCGCCAGGTCGCGCATGCGCGGCACGAAGTAGGCGAGGAAGAACACGTAGCCTGCTGCCCAGCATGCCGTCGGGATGGCCAGGCGCCAGTCGGCAAAGCTCATCAGCACCAGCGTGCTGATGCCGTAGATCGCGATGTACCAGATCGCGCGGATGCTCGAGACGACGCACTCGCGCACCGCGTTGCCGGTCTGCATGACGCGATTGGCGATGCGGCCGGCGAAGTCGTTCTGGAAGAACGGCCAGCTCTGGCGCACCACGTGCCAGTGGCTCTGCCAGCGGATCAGGCTGGTCGCGCCCGGCACGACGGCGTTGTTGCGCACCAGGCTGTCGGCGAGGAGGGCGATCGGCCGGC
>JAYTHL010000360.1:0-12340 GCA_043732605.1 Rhizobacter sp.
TGAACCAGTGCTGCACGAAGTACATGCGCAGCATCCGCTCAAGGCCGACCGGCGGGCGACCGTTGCCGGCCTTCGGATAGTGCGGCTCGATCACCTCGCTCAGCTCGCGCCACGGAACGATCTCGTTCATCGTCGCCCAGAAACACGTCGCGCCTGGTCGCTCGACGGTACTGCTCGAATTCGGAGATCGAGCGGGTGCGAACCGGTCCGGAGATCGAGCGCTAGGAGGTCGTGAACTCGTGCGCACGCCGAATTGAATCGCCGAGGGTGAAGCGTTGGGGACGCTGCGAGCCGATTTCTTTCTCGGCAATGCTCGCTACACGTTGTCTGCAACGTTCGCGCGCCGCAAGTTCCGTCGCTGCAAGTCGGTTGCACTTGTCGCCCTGTCGCTGCTGTTCTCATAGATGATTCCCGGCATCGACGCGGCCCACCCACGACGGCGATGCGCGCGGCGGAACCGAGCGGCAGGCTCAGACGCGCCAACGAGTGCGTCTCGGAAGTACCAGAACGCCATCAGTGGCAGTCCGGCGAAATTGCACCGAAGGGTCGACTCCGCGTCACAGGCTCGAGTCGCCGCGAATCGCGAGCGACAGCGCATAGAGAGAACGGGTCGCTGTGATGAAGAGGCGGTCGCCCCTTGCGCCGCCGAAACACAGATTGCTCACCGTTTCGGGGACGAGCACCCGACCAAGGAGCGTGCCGCTCGGATCGAAGCAGTGCACGCCGTCGCCAGCGCTCGTCCAGACGTTGCCAAGTTCGTCGACTGCCATACCGTCAGGAAAGCCTGGAGCGACCTCGGCGAATACGCCGAGGTCGACGAGCGAACGATCGGGCTGCACGGCGAATCGGCGGATGTGATGCGGAGAGCCGTCGGCAGTGTGCGAGCCGCCGCTGTCGGCGACGTACAAGACCGCCTCGCGAAGGTCGAACGCGAGTCCGTTGGGGCGCACCATGTGCGACGCGACAGCTATCGGCTCGCGTTCGCCCGGATCGAGCCTGAAGAGATGGCATGCGTCCTGCTCACGCGGCGCGCGGTGCCCCTCGTAGTCGCTCAGGATGCCGTAGTCGGGATCGGTGAACCAGATCGAGCCGTCGCGCTTGACGACGACGTCGTTCGGCGAGTTGAGACGCCGCCCGCCATGGTGATCGCATAGCGTGCCGACGCGGCCGTCGAGCTCGTAACGAACCAGGCGCCTGCCGCCGTGCTCGCAAGCGACAACGCGCCCTTCGCGATCGCGCGCGCGACCATTCTGAAAGTCAGCGGGCGCCAGCAGCATCGAGACGCCTTCGCCTGCCGTCCATCGCAGAACGCGGTCGGCGGGGATGTCGGAAAAGAGCAGCGCTTCGGACTCGTCGAGCCAGAGCGGTCCTTCGAGCCATTGGCCGCCGCCATAGAGTAGCTCCAACGCCGCGTCGCCGATGGTCAGGGCGCGAAAGCGCTCGTCGACGATGTCGAGAAAGGACATGTGTGGGCGCTTTGCTTTTCGACGGGTGCAAGCGAACTCAGTATGCGAAATCGCGATAACTCTCTGTCGAACCGTCCACTTCGTCGCCGGCGACGACGGGATTGAAACGTACGAGCCTCTTGCCGCGTTCGGACATCGCCTCGTAGATCCTGCGCGGGACGCGGATCTCCACTTCGGGGCGATGCAACCAGCGTCGGCTGAAGCCGATGACCACCATCGGCCGTGGCACGGCAGTGCCGTTCGGTGTGCCGCGGTGCACCCCGCGCACGTCCCGGATCATGACGTCGCCGAGCGCCATGCGGATGCGATGCCCCGCGATGGCGCCCTGCTCGACGGCCAGCAGCGCCTGGGCCTTGTTCATCCGGTGCGTTCCCAGGGTTGTCTCGAGCGGGCCGTTGTCGTCGGCGATGTCGACGAGCGGGAAATTGACCGCAATTTGGAACGCCGGGGTGTCGTTGTCGCCGGTCTCCGGGAAGAGCAGCGGCGTGTCGGCGTGCCAGTCCTGAAACCGCGAACCCAGGAGCGGCGTGTCAGTCGCCAGCTGGCACATGACCGGATCCGGACCGGCGACACGTTCGACGAGGGCCAGGATGTCGGCGTCCTCGTAGATCGCCGGGTCGGCGAAGGGCTCGCGAAATGGCAACGTCACGTAGTAGCGCTGCGGCCCCCGATTCGGATCATCGCGGTCGCGCCCGACCGCGGTGGCAAGCAGCGGCTCAAAGGCGCGCCGCCAGGCGCGTAGCAAAGCGGGGTCGAAATGGCCACGAAGCACGACTTGCCCGTCACGGTTGAATTGGCAAGCAAGGGCATCGAGTTCGTCGGCGGTGTAGCGCATAGGCTCGTTCGCGATGCAAAAGACAGTCACACTGTTCCGCCGCCCCGATCGCCGCCGGCCGGCGCGCACTCGATTGCCGAGTATTTCATGAGTAATATCTGTCCGGCAAGAGGAGAAATCATGAGTTGCCGCGAGAGCCCTCCGTCGAGAATTCATTTCGTTTCCGCGGCCTTTTGAGCCAGCGCTCTGCGCCGGGCCTTCCCCGCCCGGCGTCTTTAGTCACTCCCCACTCGCCACATTCGACGTGTCGCTGACCGGCCCTGCCATTTCATCGCCGCGTCGCGGGCGCAGGCCGGGGGATGGGGCCGTCTCGGGGCACCCGAGTACGCCCAGGGATGCCGTGTTGCCGGAATCGATCGCCCGCCCGGGCGCGCGGCCGACGATGACTGATATAGCGAAGATCGCCGGCGTCTCGCAGTCGACGGTATCGCTCGTGCTCAATCAAATGAGCGGCGCCAAACTGAGCGGCGCGACGCGCGAGCGCGTCCAGCGAATCGCGCGCGAGCTCGGCTACCAGCTGACCCGGCGCGCCTCCGCGCCGATCTCGGCGCCCGCCAATTCGCGCAATCTCATCGTGTACATGACCGACGAGATCTCGACGTCGCCACATCCTGCCGTGACGATCGACGGCGCTCGCGAAGCGGCCTGGGAGCACAACTGCCTCGTGTCGGTCTTCGCGACCCGCGGCGACACCGAACTCGAGCAGGCAACCCTGCAGTCCGCGGCGCGCAACCCGATGGTGCTGGGCGTCATCTACGCGACCATCTTCACGCGCGGCGTCGCGCCGCCGGCGCCGCTGCTCGGCGGCCGCGCTCCCGCCTGCGTGCTGCTCAACTGCTACGACCAGGACCGGCGCCTGTCGAGCGTTATCCCGGGCGAGGTCGGCGGCGCCTTCATCGGCACTGAACATCTGATCGCGCGGGGTCACACGCGTATCGGTTTCATCAACGGTGAGCCGTGGATGGACGCAGCGCGCGACCGAGACAAAGGCTACCGTCAGGCCCTCGCGACAGCGGATCTCCCCTACGACGCGCAACTGGTCCGCGAGGGAGACTGGATGAGCGGTTCGGGCTTCACGCAAGCCCTCGCCCTGCTCGCGCTCGACAGGCCACCCACCGCCATCTTCTGCGCCAACGACCTGATGGCCCTGGGCGCGCTCGAAGCGGCGCGCCAGCGCAGACTCGCGGTACCGCGACGCCTGTCGATTCTCGGCTACGACGATCAGGAGATCGCGCGTCACGCTCATCCGTCACTGTCGACCGTCTTGCTGCCCAATTTCGCGATGGGACGCTGGGCCGTCGAGCGCCTGATCGAGGAAGCGACCCTGGCGGGCGGGCTGAAGAGTTCGGCGCCGGCGCGGCAGCCGCGACAGGTGAAGATGGACTGCCCGCTCGTCGAACGCGACTCGGTGGGTTCGCCCGCGCCGCGCCGCGCTTAGGGATTTCACTTGGTTATTAGTCATGATCAGCGCCTTGACTCGCTAATATCGAAGCTGAAGAATGCATTTTTGAGTCGGCACCGCTTTGACTCCGACACCCGTTCTCACTGCCATCAGTGGGAGCAATACCTTAGGAGACATTCATGCACGTTCTGAAACTCACGGCGTTTGCGTTCGCGCTCGGCTGCACCACCGGCACGTTCGCGCAAGGTCTGCCCAAGCTCGCCGAGAAGACGCACTACAAGGTCGGCTTCGCGCAGACCGAGAGCAACAACCCGTGGCGTATCGCCGAGACGCAGTCGATGAAGGACATCGCCGCGAAGTGCGATTGGGATCTCGTCTACACAGACGCGGCAGGCTCGGCGGCCAAGCAGGTTGCCGACGTCGAAAGCATGATCGCGCAGAAGGTCGACGTCATCGTCCTCGCCCCGCGCGAGGAAAAGCCGCTCATCCCCGCTGTGATGAAGGCCAAACGGGCCGGCATCCCCGTCATCCTGATCGATCGCAACGTCGATCAGAAGGCGGCCGCGGCCGGCCGCGACTATGTCACCTTCATCGGCTCCGACTTTATCGACCAGGGCCGTCGTGCGGCGGAATGGTTGATCAAGGCCACGGGTGGCAAGGGCACCATCGTCGAGCTCGAGGGTACGACCGGCTCGAGTCCGGCAAACGACCGCAAGAAGGGCTTCGACGACGCGATCAAGAAACAGGCGGGGATGAAGATCGTCGCTTCTCAAAGCGGAGACTTCGCCCGCGACAAGGGCCGTCAGGTGATGCAGACGCTGCTGCAGGCGCATCCCGACCTGACAGCGGTCTACGCGCACAACGATGAGATGGCCATCGGCGCGATCGCCGCGCTCGAGGCCGCGGGCAAGAAGCCGGGCCAGGACGTCACAGTGGTCTCGATCGACGGCACGCGGGACGCGCTGACCGCCATCCTTGGCGGCAAGATGGGGGCCACCGTGCAGTCGAGTCCGTTCTTCGGCCCGGTCAGCTGCGAGACGGTGAAGCGCTACGCTAAGGGCGAGAAGATCGAGCCGTGGGTCAAGGTGTCCGACAAGTTCTACGACAAGTCGAACGCCCAGGCCAGCATGGCCGACGGCTACTAAGCGGGACGCGCCCTTCGCTCCTGGGTGGCGATGCCGCCCCTGCACGGCACGGCGCCTTTGAATGCCGCCTCGACTTCGCCGGAGGCGGCGTCGCTCGTTTCGACTCCCCTGCTATCCATGCAGGGCATCGACAAGGCGTTCGGCGGCGTAGCAGCTCTGCGCGGCGCGCGCCTCGCCGTCGGCTACGGCGAGGCGCACGCGTTGATCGGCCAGAACGGCGCCGGCAAGTCGACTCTCATCAAGATCCTCACCGGCGCCTACGCGCGCGACGCAGGAACCGTCCTCTTCGACGGCGTTCCCATCGATTTCAAGACGCCGGTCGAGGCCCAGACGGGTGGCATTTCGACCATCTACCAGGAACTCAACCTCATCCCGCTTCTGTCGGTCGCCGAGAACATTTTCATCGGCCGCGAGCCGCGGCGGCTCGGCTGCATCGAGTGGGCACGCGTCGAGTCCGAAGCCAGACGCCTCCTCGCTTCCCTCGGCATCCGCATCGATGTGCGACGTCCGTTGGGCGCGTTCAACACCGCCACCCGTCAGATGGTGGCCATTGCCCGGGCGCTCAGTATGTCCGCCCGGCTCGTCATCATGGACGAGCCGACATCGTCGCTCGACACGGCCGAGGTCGAGACCCTGTTCGGCGTGATCCGCAAGCTGCAGGCAGACGGCGTCGCTGTGATCTTCGTGAGCCATCGCCTCGACGAGCTGTACGCGGTCTGCCAACGCATCACGGTGATGCGCGACGGGCAGACCGTCGTCGAGCGAGACATGGCCGGCTTCGACAAGCTCGCGCTGGTGCAGGCGATGCTCGGCCGCGAACTGTCCGCGCTGCAATCGATTCGTCGCGAGCAGCGCACCGGGCACGCCGGTGACGCGCTGTCGGTAAGCCATCTGAAAAGCGGCCTGCGTCTCGCGGACGCGAACCTCGCGGTCCGGCGCGGCGAGGTGCTTGGTCTGGCCGGCCTGCTCGGTTCGGGGCGTACCGAGCTCGCCCGCTGCGTGTTCGGCGCCGACCGCGTCGATGCGGGACGAATCGGCGTGCGGGGGATCGACGTGGCTTTCGAGAGCCCCGCCGATGCCATCGCCAACGGGCTCGCCTATCTCTCCGAAGATCGCAATCTCGAGGGGATCGTTCCTGACCAGTCGGTGCTCGAGAACCTCACGCTCGTCTTGCTACCGCGCCTGACCCGCGCCGGCATCGTTGACCGCGACGCTCAGCGCCGGATCGGACAGCGCTTCATCGATCGTCTGGGCATCCGTTGCGCGAACCCGAACCAGCCGATCCGCGAGCTCTCGGGCGGCAACCAGCAGAAGGTGATGCTCGCGCGCTGGCTCGCCGCCGAAAGTGATCTGCTGCTGCTCGACGAGCCGACGCGCGGTATCGACGTCGGCGCCAAGGCGGAGATCCTCACCCTGCTGCGCGAACTTGCCGACGAAGGGCTCTCGATCTTGCTCATCGACAGTGAGCTCGAGGAGCTCGTCGCCGCCAGCGACCGCGTCGTTGTCCTGCGCGATGGTCGCACCGTACGCGAGCTCGAGGGCGACGCCGTCGGCCAGACCGACGTGATGAACGCGATGGCGCACGGCACTCGGGACGTCCGGGCACACACGCATGATTGAAGCGGCCCTGAGCGCCGCTCGTCGCGACCACGCCGCCCGGCTGGACGCGCTGCGCACCTCGGGCACAGCGATCGCACTCGTCGCCCTGCTCGCCTTCAACGGATTCTTCACGAGTGGCTTTTTCACCGTGCAGACGCTCAACATCAACATAACGCAAGTGGCGCCGATCGTGATCGTCGCGGTCGGGATGGCGCTGGTCATCGCGACGGGTGGCATCGATCTCTCGGTCGGGGCGTCGGCGTCGATCGCGGGAACCCTCGCTGCCGTTCTCCTCAGCCAGACGAGCGGACCGCTGGCCGATCCCGGCGTCGCCACCGGCGCCGCGCTGACGCTGCCGCTCCTGGCGGCGGCGCTCGCCGGCAGCGTCAACGGCCTGCTCGTCGCCCGCTACGGCATTCAGCCGATCGTCGCGACGTTGATCCTGTTCATCGCCGGGCGCGGCGTCGCCGAGATGTTCACTGACTCCAACCTGCGCAATTTCACGAACGCGGGCTTCACGGCCATCGGCGGCAATCTCATGGGCCTACCGGTACAGGGTCTTTTCATGCTCATTGTCGTCGCGGCCAGCGCCTGGGTGGTGCGCCGGACGATCTTCGGACGTCACTTGCTGGCGCTCGGCGGCAACGTACGCGCGGCCCACCTAAGCGGCGTTGCCGTGCGCCGACTTAAGCTCCTCGTATACGTTGTCTGCGCCATCCTCGCGGGCGTCGCCGGGCTGCTCAACGTCGCGATCAACTCGGCGGCCGACCCGGCGAAGATCGGACTCGGCATCGAGCTCGACGCGATCGCCGCGGTCGCTGTCGGCGGGACGCCGTTGTCGGGCGGCCGCGCACGCATTGGCGGCACACTGCTCGGCGCGGTGGCGATCCAGCTGCTGGAGTATTCGCTGCTCGCGCACGGCGTCGCCGACGAATGGGCGCTGATTGCCAAGGCCGCCGTCGTGCTTCTGGCCGTCTACCTGCAGCGCCGTGAAGCCTGAGAAGCCGACCGCGTCGGCCGGGGGGCGGCCCGCAGCGCTGCTGCGATCGCAGGGCGCTCTCTTCGCGCTCGTCGCCGTAGTCGCCTTCGGCGCGCTGCGGTACGACAACTTCTTCGGCGCCCAGAACGTGTCCGACGTACTGTCGAACGCCTCGAAGTTCGCGTTGATCTCCGTGGGCATGGCGTTCGTGATCATGTCGGGGGGAATCGATCTCTCGGTCGGCACGGTCGCGGTGCTGGCCAGCGTCGTCGCTGCTGGCGCGTCCGAGCACGGCATCGCGGCGGCGCTCGCCGCCGGTGTCGCCGTCGGCATTGGTGCCGGCATCGTCAACGGCGTGCTGATAGCTCGCCTGCGCCTCATGCCCTTCGTCGTCACCTTGTGCACATACATCACGGCGCGCGGCGTGGCGCTGGTCGCCTCGGGCCGCGAGACAGTGTCAATCTCGTACGAGCAGGGCTTCGACGCCATCGGCCAGGGCACCTTTTTGAACGCGCCGATCCCGCTTTGGATCGCGGCCTCGGTCGTAATCGTCGCTGCGCTCGCGCTTCGCTATACGCGCTTCGGTCGCGCCGTTCTCGCCGTCGGCGGCAACGAGGAGGCCGCCAGGTTGATGGGGCTGCCGGTCGACCGCGTGAAGATGCTCGTGTATGTGCTCTCAGGCGCCCTGGCCGGACTCGCAGGCGTCGTCCTCGCGGCGCAGACCTCGGGCAGTCCTACCGAGGGTGTCGGCTGGGAGCTGATAGCGATTGCCTCGGTCGTGGTCGGCGGTACGCTGTTGACGGGCGGCCAGGGTTCGATCCTGAACACGGTCACCGGCGTGATGCTCCTCGCCGTCATCCTGAACCTCATCAACTTCGAGAACGGGCACACGAGCGGGCCGCACCTCACGCTCGGCTCGTACTGGCAGACGATCGTCCGCGGCCTCTTCCTGCTTGCCGTGATCCTTCTTCAATCGAAACTTGCGGGCGGCGCCGGTACCATTCGCTGACTCAAATGAACCCCACGTCTCTGCCTAAGCTGCGCGCGCGTTACCCGTCCCTCGAGGATCGGGTGGTCTTCATTTCCGGCGGCGCTACCGGCATCGGTGCGACGCTCGTACGCGCGTTTCACGACCAGGGCGCGCGCGTCGCCTTCTGCGACATCGATCGCGACGCCGGCACCGCGCTCGCGTCGCTGCTGCGCGAACCGGCGCAGGTGCACTTCATCGTCTGCGACGTCACCGATGCGCATGCGCTCGGTGCGGCCATCGCCGAGGCGCGGTCCCGGTTGGGCCCGATCGGCGTGCTGGTAAACAACGCCGCCGATGACCGCCGGGAAGCGATCGAGGGCGTCACCAGCGATTCGTTCGATCACGCCGTCGCCGTCAACCTCAAGCACCAGGTGTTCGCTTCGCAGGCCGTCGCCGACGACATGACCGCGCTCGGCGGCGGCTCGATCATCAATCTCGGCTCGACGAGTTGGATGCTCAAGTCGCGGGGCTTTCCGATCTACCAGGCGTGCAAGGCGGCGGTGCGCGGCTTGACCCGGGCGCTGGCTCGCGATCTCGGCAAGCGCAACATTCGCGTCAACTCTCTGGTCCCCGGCTGGGTCATGACCGAAAAGCAGCTGCGGCTCTGGGTCACAAATGAATCCGAGATGCAGATCGACGCGGGCCAGTGCCTGCCCGGCCGCGTCATGACCTACGACATCGCTGCCATGGCACTCTTTCTAGCCGCCGACGACTCGCAAATGTGCAGCGCGCAGGACTTCATCGTCGACGCCGGCTGGGTCTGATCTGACTCCATGGAGGTCGCCGCTACGCGCGCCCTAGTGGGCATCGACTGGGGCACGACGAACCGTCGAGCCTATCGGCTCGACGCTGCGGACGAATGTGTCGCCGAGCACTCCGACGGCGAGGGCATTCTTACAGCGCGCGGACGCTTCTCCGAATCGCTCGACAACGTGCTTGCCGCACTCGATGCAGAGGATGTGGAAGTGCCGGTCGTCATGTCCGGCATGGTGGGCAGTGCGAGCGGCTGGTTCGAGGCACCTTACCTCGAGCTGGCAACGCCGCTCGACGAGCTGGCAGGCCATCTCGTGCGGTTACCGCACCCGAAACGCTCGTGCTTCATCGTACCGGGCTACCGGCAACGCTTGGGCGACGCCGCCGACGTCATGCGCGGCGAAGAGACCCAGCTGCTCGGCGCCGTCGCGCAAGGTCATCGCGACGGCTGGTTCGTGCTGCCGGGGACGCACAGCAAATGGGTGCAGCTGCGCGACGGCCGCATCGCCGCGTTGACGACATACATGACGGGTGAGCTGTTCGATCTGCTCGCCACCCACGGCACCCTTGCGGCCGCAAGCGAAAGCAGCGCCACTTCGGCCGAAGCCTTCGCGGCAGGGTTTCGCGCCCAGCCCCATGCCGCGCTCAGCAATGCCCTCTTCGGCTGTCGGGCTCGCATCGTGACGAGCGCGATGCCAGCGGCGCATGCACGTTCCTTTCTGAGCGGCGTGCTGATCGGCGCCGAGTGGCACGACGCGCGCCGCCGAGGCGGCGGCACTCTTCCTCCGCGAGTGACGATCATCGGCAGCCCCGAGCTCACGGCTCGCTACGCCATCGTCGCGGATGCGATGAATGTTGCCGTCCATGTACTCGATCCTCGCGCTACGTACCTCGCCGCGCTGAAGGCGCTTCGTTCGCAATGCTCACGAGCCTTGGCATCATCGAGCCTGTGACGCCGCTTCGTCCTCCCGCACCGCCGGATCCTCCGCTCGCCGCCATTCTCCGCGGTCTGGCCCCGGCGCAGGCCGAAGTGATCGGCGGTGTCCTCTTCGAGGCTGGCTTTCGCTGCCTCGAGGTGCCCCTCAACCGGCCGGGCGCTCTCGACTGCATCGCCGCGCTGGCACGCATCGCCCCGGCCGATGCGCTCGTCGGCGGCGGCACTCTGATGACCGTTGCCGATGTCGATGACGTGCACGCCGCCGGCGGCCGCCTCATGGTCTCGCCGCACTGCGATGTCGAGCTCGTGGCTCGCGCGATTTCGCTCGGCATGTGGTGCCTGCCGGGGGTGGGCACGGCGACGGAGGCCTTCACCGCACTGCGCATCGGCGCTCACGGATTGAAGCTGTTCCCTGCCGAGGTCTGGGGTCCGCGCGGCCTCAAAGCACTGGCATCCGTGATGCCGGCCGGAACCCTCCTCTGGCCTGTGGGAGGCATCACGCCCGAAAGCATTGATGCCTGGGTCGGCGCCGGTGCCACCGGCTTCGGCATCGGCGGTCACCTGTTTCGTCCAGGGACGACCACGGCCGGCACAGCCGCATCGGCGCGCGCCTTCATGAACGCGTGGTCGGCGGCGATCGCTCCCGATCGACGCTGAGGGGGTCCCTCATGTCTGGCGTCTGCTCGGGGCCATGGGGGTCATGGGGTTCGGCTCACAAAAGCCCGAGCGCCGCGCCATCGAGGGGTCGTTTTGTTTTCGGTGTCAAAAGTGACGGTTCGGATCGCCAGCAACGACGCGGGGTACGTTGGGTAAGTTGTTGTCGTGCTTGAGGTTTCTGTTGGTGTTCCAATCGGCCGCTGAGGGCGTGCTTGCGTGGCCGATTTCAGCTGCTGGTGCTTGTTTTTGCTGCCGTTTGTGACGGCAGCAGCTGCCCGGCGTAGCGCTCCACGGGGAAGCGGAAGACGCCTCGCAGGTTGATGCCCTCCAGCCGTGTTGGCGCGATGCGTCCGGTAAGCTCAGTTCGCACGATCTGTCGCCGATTGGCCCACCGGTCGAGCACGGCCTGCAGCTGCGCCGTGTTCCACGCCATCACGATGTTGGCCAACAAGCTCAACGCATCGGCCACCGCTTACATCTCGTCGGCACGTCGCGCCTGCGCCTGAGCGACGCGGCCGGAGTAGATCGCGCGCTTGAGCGCGTTGACGGCCTCACCGCGGTTGAGCACCCGGCGAAGCTCGCGCCTGAAGGCGACGTTGACAAAGTAGTCGGCCAAGAACGCCGTCCTGAGCAGCTTGCCGAGCTGCACGCCGGCCTCGTAGATAGGGTCTCCGCGGGCTGCCGAGCCGAACCTGGCCAGCGCGGTCACCGCGCTGGCATGGCCCGACATCACCGACGCGGCCAGATGCACCAGGCTGTCCCAATGGGATTCGATCAGCGCCGTATCGACGCTGGCCTCGCACACGGCAGCGATCTCTTCAGGGATCTTCGTTCCTCGCGGCACGAACAAATGACGTTGGCGGAGCTCGCGCAGTCGCGGACACAGATCGAACCCCAGCAAGCGCGACAGGGCCATCGCGAAATCGGTGTAGCCGTGCGTGTCGACGGCGAGCTGGGAGGTCTCGACGCGTTCCTGCCGAACGACCCCTTCGATGGCGGCACCGGCCTGGCGCTCGTTGAGCACGATCGGCTGGGCATAAAAGATCCCCCAGCGGTTGCGCACATGGCTGTAGACGCCGATCGAGGCGGTCTGGCGCCGCGGATCCTGACGCGCCTGCCACACCCGACGGCTCGTCTCCGGGCTCATCATGTCCGAAGACGCCAGAGCGGCTCGACCCCAGCTCGCAGCGATCGCGTGGCGCTGCATGAATTCCGCCACTGCCCGGCAGGCCTGGGCCAGGCGCCGCTCGTCGCCGGTCCAACGCATCGCCTGGCGAATGCTGGTGGCCGACAGTTGCGGAATCATGCGCGCGCACTCGGCGGCCGTCAGACTCGTGCCGTGCGCCAGGATGCCGGCATAGGCCATGAGCAGCTCTTGGCCCGATCGCGTCCAAGCATGATCCAGCTGAAACGGACCTCGGCATCGACGGCCAGGATGACAGAGCTGGCCCCGCAAAACTGAACAGCCCGATGAGGGTGGACACTGCTCCTGAAGGCGAGGACATCGCCTGTGAGAACTGGAGCAAGCATGAGCAGA